>JBKPDY010000014.1:0-87008 GCA_046728155.1 Actinomycetota bacterium | reverse complement strand
GTTGTACGCGGTGTCGTTGACGCTGAACACCCGGCCGCGGATGTCGTCCGCGCACACCACCTGAAGAGCAGTGACCGTGTAGAGCTGTGTACCATGCCCCGCGGCGCTGATCAGGACGGCACCGGCGACGAGGAGCCACTCGCGCATCGGCAGGCACAGTGCGGGTACGCCGGCCGCCAGCGCCGCCAGCAGGAGTACGACCCAGCGTTGCCCGCCGACCCGCCGGCTGGCCGGCGGCGTGACGACGGCGGCAATTACCGCCCCGACCGCGGCCGCGGCCGCGATCGGCAGGAGTCCGGCCACCGAGGCGCGCGGGCTCCCGGCGTAGAAGTAGTTGCGGTAGAGCAGGAGCGTCATCAGTGCCAGCACGCCGTACAGGCCCCGGTGCACCGCCTGAACCGTGAGAATCCGGGCGGCCACCGGTCGTTGGGCGAGATGACGAACCGCGGCGGCGAAACCGCGGGCGGTATCGGTAATCGCCGCCGCGATCGTGCCGCCGGGCCGGGCCGCGTCATCTGGACCCAGGGCGTCGACCCGGAACCCGATCAGGGTCAGCACGGCCGAGAACCCGTACGCGAGGCAGGCGCCGGACGCGACCGCGGCGTACGAGTGATACCCCGTGCCGATGAGGTGCACGAACGCGCCCGCGCCGCCCAGCGCGACTGCGTAGCTGACGCTGCCGGCGGTCACCGCGAAAGAGTTGGCCGTGACCAGCCGCTCCTCGTCGGCCACGTGCGGCATCGAGGCTGCCAACCCGGCGAGGAAGAACCGGTTCAGCCCGACGACTCCGAGCGCGATCAGCACGAAGACGGCGCCCTCGGCACTGTGCCAGACGAGCCAGGCCGCCGGCAGCACCAGCAGTGCCCGGACGGTGTTCGCGATGAACAGCACCTGGCGCCGGCTCCACCGGTCCAGGAAGACCCCGACGAAGGGACCGAGCGCCGAGTACGGCAGCAACAGGACGGCGAACGCCGCCGCGATGGCCATCGGGCCGGCGGCCTTCTGCGGATTGAAGAAGACACTCCCGGCCAGACCCCCCTGAAACAGGCCGTCGCCGATCTGACTGCATACCCGGACTGTGAGCAGGCGCCTGAAGTCACCCCGGGCGACGATCGCCCGGAGGTTGTGGCGGAGCCGGTGATCGACTGGCCCGGCGACGACGGCGGCGCGCATGACTGTCGAGGGTACGGGCACCAGCCAACCGCTGTGGAACGCTGCGGCGTCGGCAGCGGAAACTGTCGTACCCGTGACGCAGACTGACGCAATGAAGTGGAGTGTGCTGGCGTCGCCGATCGGTGATATCGGCTTGGGAATCGACGCGGGGGTGGTGGCGGGCCTGTCGTTCGGCCGTCCGCGCGGCGGGATCGCGGAGATCGCCGACGGGAGTGATCTGGCGGCTGCGGTGCGAGCCGGTGTCGAGTTGGGCGAGTACTTCGCCGGCGAGCGGGTGACCTTCGATACGCCGTACGTCGTACTCGACGGCAGCGAGTTCGAGCGTGCCGTGTGGGCGCAGATCGCTGCGATTCCGTACGGCGAGACGACCAGCTACGGCACGATCGCCACGGCGGTCGGTCAGCCCGGCGCAGCCCAGGCCGTCGGGATCGCCTGCAACCGTAATCCGGTGCCGATCCTCGTCCCGTGCCACCGCGTCATCGGCTCGGATGGCAAACTCGTGGGTTTCGGGGGTGGCCTGTCGCGCAAGCGTTTCCTGTTGGCGCTCGAGGCGCGGGTGCACATCGAGCGGACGTTCGCCCCGTAGCCCCCGGCGGCGGCGCCGGAGCGCTCCGAGCTGCCCGGCGAGCCGGGCAGCCTACCTTTGCCTCCGCATGCGCAGAGCTTGGAGCTAGCGGTCGACGGTCCCGGCGATGAAAGCTTCGACGGCCTCGTGCGCGTCGTGATCGGAGTACTGCTTCGGTGGTGACTTCATGAAGTAGCTGGAGGCGGACAGGATCGGCCCGCCGATGCCGCGGTCAAGGGCGATCTTTGCCGCCCGTACCGCGTCGATGATGACCCCGGCCGAGTTGGGCGAGTCCCAGACCTCGAGCTTGAGCTCGGCGTTGAGTGGCACGTCGCCGAAGGCCCGACCTTCGAGCCGGATGTAGGCCCACTTCCGGTCGTCCAGCCACGGCACGTGGTCGGATGGTCCGATGTGGACATCGCCCTTCATCATCTCGTGCGGGATCTGCGAGGTGACGGATTGTGTCTTCGAGATCTTCTTCGAGATGAGCCGCGAGCGCTCCAGCATGTTCATGAAATCCATGTTGCCGCCGAAGTTGAGCTGGTACGTGCGGAGCAGCTCAACCCCACGGTCTTCGAAGAGCTTCGCGAGTCCTCTGTGGACTATGGTGGCGCCGACCTGGGACTTGATGTCGTCCCCGACTATCGGCAGTCCGGCGTCGGTGAACTTCTGGGCCCAGACCGGGTCGGAGGCGATGAAGACCGGAAGAGCGTTGACGAACGCGCAGCCGGCGTCGATGGCGGCTTGCGCGTAGTACCGGTCGGCCTCCTCGGAGCCGACGGGAAGGTAAGCGACGACCACGTCGGCCCGAGCCTCGCGCAGGGCGGCGGCCACGTCGACCGGAGCAGCGCCCGACTCCTCGATGATCTCGCGGTAGTACAGGCCGAGTCCGTCGAGCGTAGGGCCGCGCTGGACGAGTACCCCGGTCGGAGGTACATCGCAGATCTTGATGGTGTTGTTCTCGCTGGCGACGATCGCCTCGGCGAGGTCGCTGCCCACCTTCTTCGCGTCCACGTCGAAGGCGGCCACGAACTCGATGTCTGATACGTGGTAGTCACCAAACTGCACGTGCATCAGACCCGGGACGCGATCGTTCGGGACGGCGTTTCGGTAATACTCCACGCCCTGAACCAGGGACGACGCGCAGTTACCTACTCCAACGATGGCGACGCGAACGGAGCCCATCGCGGCTGCCTCCTTCGTTCAGCGAGCTTGCGAGTCGATGCCCGCAAGCAACTCATCTCACCGCTCCGGGGTGTCCGAAGGCGGCACGGACTTGTCGGCGATACCAAGGGCGGAGTTGCCCACATCGGCTCCGGGTGCACGACCGGAACGCTCGGTGGCGATGAGCTCCTCGAGCCAGCGCACCTCCCGCTCGCACGCCTCGAGTCCGTGGCGTTGCAGTTCGAGGGTGTACGCGTCGACCCGCTCTGCTGCCCGGGCCAGTACGTCTCGCAGACCTTCGCGGCGTTCCTCGATCCGGCGACGCCGACCCTCCAGGATCCGAAGCCGGGTCTGCTGGTCGGTACGCGCGAAGAATGCGAAGTGGACCCCGAACGCAGGGTCGTCGAAGGTCTCCGGCCCCGCCTGGGCGAGCAACTCCTGGAAGCGTTCCTTGCCCTCTGCCGTGATCTTGTAAACCACTCGCCCCCGTCGGCTGGTCATCGGAGGGGCCATGGCCGGATCCTGCTCCTCCTCGGCGGAGCCTTCGGTGATCCAGTGAGCTGCCTGAAGCCGGCGCAGGGTCGGGTAAAGCGACCCGTAGCTGATCGCCGCCCGGAACGCTCCGAGCTTCGCCGCGAGCTGCTTACGCAGTTCGTAGCCGTGCATCGGCGACTCATGCAGGATCCCGAGAATCGCCAGTTCCAGCATTCGTCACCTCCGAGCCACCCCTGCGATGTATCGAGCCGATACATCGCACCTTACGGCCGAATGGTGGCAACCGCAACCGGAACCATCGTGCGCTGGCTCGCTGGCCTGGGCGGCGCGGTCGACTCGTCGTGTGGCTGGCCACGTCGACTCGTCATGCCTGGCCCACGTCGGGTCGCACGGTTAGAGTCGACGCTCGCGAGGTCCGGTCGAGGGCGGGGACGGCATGGCTTGGGGCAGTGAACCCACCACGGAGCTGCCGCTCATTGGACGGATCGACCTGACCGAGGCGTACGCGTCGCTCCGCCGCCGAGGTAAGGCGCTTCGTCGCCGCCGGATCATCAGCGCGATCCTGGCCGGGATGGTGCTCGCCGGGGTCTTCAGTGTCGTGGGGTACTACTACCTCGCCGACATCCCGCTGCCAAACGCATTGGCCCTGCCCCAGACGACGACGGTCTACTACTCGGACGGCAGGACCGTCATGGCCCGCCTGGGCCGGCAGAACCGGGTCACCGTCGACGTCGCCACGCTGCCGTCATACGTTTCGGCCGCGGTGGTCGCGGCCGAGGATCCCGGCTTCTTCACCGACAACGGCACGACGATCTCGCGGCAGTACGTGAGAGCCGCCGCCGGGCTCGACATCACCACCCTCTCGGGTCAGGCCCGGGAGCTGATCCTCGCGTCCAGGCTCGAGGACAAGTACACGAAGCGTCAGATCCTGGGCTTCTACCTCAACACGGTCTACTTCGGACGCGGCTCCTACGGAGTCGCGGCGGCCGCTCAGGCGTACTTCGGGCGGACGGCGCCGCAACTGTCCCGGGCGCAGGCGGTGCTGCTCGCCGGCATGCTCGCGTCACCCGGCGACGGCCGCTATGACCCGACCGTGGATGTGCAGAGTGCGACCGACCGGTTCTCCACCGTCGCGCGCGCGATGGTCGCCGCCGGCACTCTCGACCCGGCTACCGCGGATGGGCTCCGGGTACCGCCGGTGAAGGCCTACGACCCATCGGCGTTCGAGTCGGGGCTGGACGCGCCGACCGGGATCGTGGTGCAGCACGTGCTGGCCGAGCTCCGGGCGGCGCGCGAGTTCCGGGGGTCAGCGCCAGGGACGATCGAGAACGGTGGGTACGCCATCGTCACCACCGTTGACCCGCGGGCGCAGGCCGTGCTGGAGCGGACCGCGGACGAAACCGCCGCCGGCTCGGTGATGGACGGCGAGCCCAACAACCTGCAGGCCGCCGCCGTCGTCATTGAGCCCGGAACCGGCCGCGTCCGGGCCTATTACGGTGGCCACGACGGCACGGGCGTCGATTACGCGGGCTGGTATCTCGACGCGCAGGGCCAGCCGGCCGGGTACGGCGCGCATCCGCCGGGCAACACGATGGACGTATACACCGTGGCAGCCGCGCTCGACCGGGGGATCTCGGTGAAGTCCACATGGGACAGTCCGGCGGTGAAGGCCTACGCCGGCCGGCCGGCCGGCGATCCGGTACACGACTACATCGCTGCAGCCTGTCAACCGACCTGCACCCTGGCTGACGCGACGAACGCGTCCCTCAACGTGCCCCTGTACGCGGTTGCGGAGAAGGTCACCCCGGCGAAGGTGATCGACATGGCGCGGGCCATGGGAATCGACTCAATGTGGGTGCCCGATTCGCCGACCACGTCACGCCGGAGGTACGAACTCCGATCCGGGCCGCAGCCATCGCCCGCCCAGCCGTCCGGCGCGGAGTCCTCGCCATTCGGCCCGGATGTCGCGCTGGGCGTGTACCCCGTAACGGTCGAGGACCAGGCCAACGCGATGGCGACCCTGGCGGCCGGCGGGCTGCGATCGGCCGCACATTTCGTCGCGAGAGTGACTCACGGCGGACGGATGGTCTATACCGAGCCGGCGCCGGCCAGGCAACGGGTTCTGAGCCGCTCCGAGGCCGCCGACCTGACCTGGGTGATGAGCCAGGAGCCGGCGGGAAGGCTCACCGGCGGCCGGGCGTCGGCGACCAAGACGGGGATCGGACCGCTGCGGGACAGCCCAGTCGAGACCGCGCATGCGTGGATCGTCGGTTTCACCGGGAACCTCGCCATGGCTGTCTGGGTGGGAAACGTCGAGATCGAGCTGCCTCTTCACGACTCGTCCGGTGCCCGCGTCACCGGGTCCGGGCTGCCGGCCCAGATCTACCGGAGATTCATGAGTGTCGCTCCCGACGAGCTCGGACTCCCGCGGGTCGGCTTCGCCGCGCCGACGTTCGGTGGCGACGTGCGGGCCGGCAACGCCGGCCTGTCTCACTCGGCCTGACCGGCGCATACACAGTGTGGTTGGCTCGATACCCGGTGCCGATGACACGATGGACGCGCACCCAGGTGGGTCGCTGTCAGCGGATCGACCGCGTACCCTCGTGCCATGCGGACGCAGCGACAGGTCGTGGACTACTCGCTGCAAAAGCGTGCGCTGCTGCGGGATCTGTACTCCGGCCGGGTCGGCTCGTACGAGGTGTGTGACGCATCTCCCTATCTGCTCTCGGCGGCCCGCTACCACGGCGAGACGACCGACCAGCGCTGCCCGGTGTGTCGCAGGGAGAATTTGACCCACGTCAACTACATCTACGGCGACGAGCTCAAGCAGTCGGCCGGGCAGGCTCGCTCGCGGGTCGAGTTGCCGGTACTGGCCATGTCGGTCCGGGAGATGCAGGTGTACGTGGTGGAGGTCTGCCGCGCCTGCGGCTGGAACCATCTGGTCGAGCAGTTCCTGCTGGGCCGGGGGGCGATGGATGTCCCGCAACTCGAGCCGGTGGCCGCGGTCGGTCGACGGTCCCGAGTCCGGGGGAATGCCGAGTGAGGCTTCATCGATCGCCGCTACCAGGATCAGTTGCCCGATTCGACCCGGAGTTGCGTGGGCATTGCCGCAGCATGGCCACTCCGGGTGGCGTACCTCACCGGAAACGGACGGCGCGGCCGTTGCGTCTCCCCGACCCGGCATGGTGTAGCGGATGAATCCGTACGACGAAGAACCGAGCCGGCGGTATCCCGGCGGATACGACCGCGACTACGACGATCTCGGCGACCGGCCCGCCCCGGCCAGCGGCAGGGCTTCGGTCGGGCGCGCGTCCGTGTCTGACGAGCCATCGGATCGCGCGCCGGTCGGTCGGGCCTCCGTCGGCGACCCGGATCGAGGCTTCGACGCATATGAGGAACCGCGCTACGGCGAGCCGTACGGAGTGGACGCGTATACCGACGAGTCGTTCTCGGCCCGGCCGGCATCAACGCGTAGCCGGCGCTCCGCCGGCGGTCCCAGCCCGATTTCCCCGGTGGGCCCGGTCCTGCCCGGCACACCGATAGCTGCCATGGCCGCCGGTCCAGGTACGCCCGGTGGTCCGGGCCTGCCCGGTGGTGTGGGCGCCCCGGCCTCAGGCCGCGGAACCGTGGGTCGAGCTGCCGTACGGCCGGTCTCGCCGACCGGCCCGTCCGGGCCCGGCGGCTGGGCACCACCCGGTCAGGGTGGCCCCTTCGGCCCAGGCGGTCCCGGCCCCCGCGGTCCGGGCGGTCCCGGTGGCCCCGGTGGCCCTGGAGGTCCCGGTGGCCCTGGAGGTCCCGGTGGGCCCGGCGGCTGGGAACCGTCCGGGCCCGGCGGCCCCGATGGACCGTACGGTGACCAGGGTCCCGACTTCGACGAGGAAGAGTCCTACGGCGATCGAATCCGCCGTCGACTGGGCCTGCCCCGCCGCGAGGGCAAGCGCCGCCCCAGGTCCAAGAAGGCGCGTCGGCGTAACCTGATCATCGCGGGGTTCGCGGTCTTCATCATGCTCGCCGGCATCGTCGTCGTCGCGGGGACGTACTACGTTGACGGGATTCCGACCCCCGACCAGTTGGTGCTGCCGAAGGCGACCACGGTCTACTACTCGGACGGCACAACCGTGATGGCCCGGCTGGGACAGGAGAACCGGACGATCCTCAAGGTCGACGACATGCTCGACTCGGTGAAACAGGCGATCGTAGCCGCCGAGGACCAGACCTTTTGGACCAACAAAGGGGTGGACTTCGCCGGCGTGCTTCGCGCCGCCTGGAACAACGTCACCGGCGGCGAGACCCAGGGGGCGTCGACGCTGACGCAGCAGTACGCGCGCATGGCGATGGACCTCAAGGGCGCGACCTACTCCCGCAAGCTGCGCGAGGCGGTTATCGCATGGAAGCTCGGAGACAAGTTCTCGAAGAAGGACATTCTCGGTTTCTACCTCAACACCGTCCCGTTCGGTCGGGGCACGCATGGCATCGAGGCCGCGGCCCAGGCCTACTTCGGAAAGTCGGCGAGCAAGAGCGCGCCGGCGGCCAAGCAGATCACTGTCTCGCAGGCGATGCTGCTGGTGTCGATGGTGAAGCAGCCTGAGCCCGACCCGGACGACCCCAACGGCCATCCCGGGTACGACCCGACCAACCCGGCCAACAACTACCTGGCGAAGCAGAACGCCATCGGACGGTGGACCTACGTTCGCGACAACATGGTAACGCTCGGCTACCTCACCCCTTCGCAGGCCGCCGCGCTGACGTTCCCGACGGACACCAGGCCATACGACCAGAAGACTGCGGCGTCCATGATGGACCTGCCGACCGGTCTCGCGGTTCAACATGCGCTCTCCGAGCTGCGCCAGTCGGAGAAGTTCAAGGACAAGCCGAAGGGCTTCATCGAGAACGGCGGCTTCCAGATCATAACCACGATCGACAAGCGGGCCGAGGACGCCGCGATCCAGGCCGCCGACATCACCAACCCCAAGGCGCCCGCGATCGACCGCGGACAGCCGAAAGATTGGCAGGCCGCGTTGGTAGCCGTCCAACCCGGGACCGGTCGGGTGCTGGCCTACTACGGCGGAAACAACGGCTCGGGTGCCGACTACGCCGGCTGGTACTACGACGAGGACGGGGTTCCCGCCGGGTTCGGTGGGCACCCGGCTGGCTCCTCGTTCAAGGTCTACGACCTGGTCACCGCGTTGAAGCAGGGCATCTCGCTTCAGTCCTACTGGGACTCACCGCCGTTCACCAAGGACTTCCCCGAGGCCGGTCGGACCAAGAAGACCGGCAACCCGATCAACAACTCGGAAAGAACAACGTGCACCCCGGTCTGCCCGCTCTGGAGGGCGGCCGTGAACTCGCTGAACATCCCGTTCTTCGACCTCACCTTGCACGTCGGAGCGGCCAACGTGCTGGCGACGGCACGAGACGCCGGCATCGACTCCATGTGGGACGGCAACGGCAAACGACAGGACCTGCGCACGGCCGACATCCCCGCCACGATGGTGCCGAACCACTTCGACAGCGTGCTCGGCATCGGGCAGTACCCGATCACGGTGCAGGACCACGCCAACGGCATGGCCACCATGGCCGCCGGCGGCAAGCGGGCCGAGGCGCACTTCGTGATCCGGGTCATGCAGGACGGCAGGCCCGTGTACGGCGAGAAGCTCGGCTTGAAGGATCTCGGCCTCACCCAGGGCCAGGTCGGCGACCTCGACGCCACGCTACGGAAGGTCAGCACCAGCGTCCGCGGTCCCGGCTGGGACCTGCCCAACACCTGGAACGTGGCGTCGAAGACCGGAACCTGGGAGTGGAAGCCGACCGAGACCAACAAGAACGCGCACGTCTGGGTGGTGGGCTACACGAAGGCTATCGCCGCCGCGGCATGGCTCGGCACCAAGTCCGGCAGCTACCTCAACCCGAAGGACGGCTACTCCGGCAACGTGTTCGGTAACAACTACGTCGGGCCGATCTGGCACCAGTTCATGACCAACGCCACCGCGATGATGTTCCCCAACCCCGACCCGAGCCTGCTCCGGTTCGACGGCCCGGGCAACACGGGCAGTCTGATGCCGGACGGCGCGGTCCCGTCGCCCACGCCGACAGCGACCCAGCCGCCACCTCCGCCACCCCCGACCAACCCGCCTTCGCCCACGAACACCCCGAGCACGACCCCGACAACGGCACCTACCACCAGTTCGCCGAAACCTACGAAGTCGCCTCCTCCCCCTACCCATTGATCGAACTGAGGCTCCCACCCGATCGGCGCTCCCGACCCGGGAACGCCAACGGCGAGGTGTGACAGATGAACGACGACGAGCCGCCGAACGGGCACGGGCCGCAGCGCCCCGCCGGTGAACCCGTGCGTGACGAGCCGCAGCGGCCCTGGCCGAAGCGCCCTTCGATGAACCCGGCTGGCTGGCCGGGCGCGCGCCGGCCGGCCAGCCGTGAGGGTCCACCACCCGATGGCGGCGAGCCGCGGCACCGGCGGGAGTCCCACGAGCCGGATAACCGCCGGGACTCGTACGAGTCGGAGGACAGGCACCCGCCGCGCGACGACGAGGCGTTCCCTCACCGCGCTACCGCGACCGCACGGGTGCCGGTCAGCCCCCGCCGCCAGGCAGGGACTTCGTCGTCCGAGTTGCCCGGCCCACTCCCCGTCGCCACCGGCCGCGCCCGGGTCCGGCAGTTGTGGACCCGGGAGAACAATCTCTACCGCGGCCCGGTGGACGCACCCGCCGAAGCCGAAGAGGTCGAGGGCCTGACACCGGAGACCCCGGAAGCCCGGCTGGCGCGGGCCAAGAAGGCAAGGCGTCGCAACATCGTCGTGGCCTCCTTCGCCGTTTTCGTCATGCTCATCGGCATTGGAGTCGTCGGCGGTGCCTACTACATCGACGGCATCAAGAACCCGGACCAGCTCACCTTCCCCGAGTCGACCACGCTGTACTACAGCGACGGCAAGACGGTGCTGGCCAAGCTCGGCCAGGTGACCCGGTACAACCTGACCTTCGACCAGATGAACGACGCGGTGAAGGAGGCCATCGTCGCCTCGGAGGACAAGACGTTCTGGACGAACTCCGGCGTCGACCTCGGCAGTGTCCTGCGCGCCGCGTGGAACAACATCACCGGTGGCGAGACCCAGGGTGGTTCGACCATCACCCAGCAGTACGCGCGGCTAGCGTTCGACCTGCAAGGGGCGACCTACTCGCGCAAGGTGCGGGAGGCGATCCTGGCCTGGAAGCTCGACGAGAGGCTGTCCAAGGAGAAGATCCTCGAGTACTACCTCAACACCGTGCCGTTCGGGCGCAACACGTACGGCGTCGAGGCGGCCTCGCAAGCGTTCTTCCACAAGACGGCGAACAAGAAGGCACCAGTCGCTAGCCAGATCACGAAGGCCGACGCGATGGTGCTGGTCTCCATGGTCAAACAGCCCGAGCCCGTTCCGGGCGACGTCAATCACCCGGGTTACGACCCGACACGCGGCCCGATCGCCCTGAAGCTGGCCCGGGACCGGTTCGAGTACGTCCGCCAGCAAATGAAGGACCTGGGGTACCTCACTCCCGCAGAGGACGCAAAGCTGCAGTTCCCGCTGGCCGACGTGAAGGCGGTCGATCCCGTCTCGAACGCCGGCTACGGCATGGACAAGCCGGTTGGGCTCGTCGTCAACCACGTGCTGAGCGAGCTGAGCCATTCCGACAGCCAGTTCAAGGACATGCCGTGGCAGAACATCCGGGATGGCGGGTACAAGATCTACACCACTCTCGACGTCAGGGCGGAGAACTCCGCCGTGGCCGCCGCCGATGCGGCCGTCAAGGGCAGTTATATGGACGGACAACCCAAGCAGCTGCAGTCCGCCCTGGTCGCGATACAGCCGGGAACCGGTCGCATCATCGCCTATTACGGCGGGGACGACGGAAAGGGCAGTGACTACGCCGGGATCTACTTCGACGTGAAGGGTGATGGCAACGGCTTCGGACGCCAGCCGGCCGGGTCGTCGTTCAAGGTGTACACCTTGGCGGCGGCCCTGAACTCGGGAATCTCGCTGAACTCGTACTGGGAATCCAAGCCGCACGACCTGCCCGGCCGCACTGGCAGCAACCGGGTGTACAACTCGGGCACGTGCCCGACCGGAGCCGACAAGCCGTGTTCCCTGCTCAACTCGACGATCGCCTCGCTCAACGTCCCCTTCTACGAGGTCACGATGAGCGTGAGCCCGGCCAAGGTGCTCGAGATGGCCCGCAACGCCGGCGTGGACTACATGTGGAACGACGCCCGCCAGCGCCAGCAGCTGGCGGGGGCGGACATCAGCACGCTGGTGCAGTCACAGTTCGACACCGTTCTCGGCATCGGCCAATATCCGATCACCGTAATGGACCACGCCAACGGTGTGGCCACGTTCGCCGCCGGTGGTCTGCGCGCCACGGCGCACTTCGTCACCAAGGTCATCGATGGCGACCGGCCCGTCTACTGGGAGAAGCTACCCGTCACCGAGCAGCGCATCCTCAGCCCCGAGGCGGAGAATGATCTCACGTACGCACTGAGCAAGGTGAGCGCGTCGAACCTCTCCAACGGCTGGGACACCGCCGGCAAGACCGGGACCTGGGAATTGGGCACCAACCGGAACGAGAACGCGGACGCCTGGATGGTCGGCTTCACCCGCCGTCTCGCCGCCGCGGTCTGGGTCGGCAACCGTGGCGCGGAGAAGGCGCTGCGGGACAAGTACGGCCAACCCATCTACGGCGCCGGGATCCCGGCGAGCATCTGGCGAGCGTTCATGACCAACGCGACCAGGAACATGAAGCTCGACCAGAGTGGCACCTCGTTCGCACCTCCCAGCTTCGCCGGCAGCACCACCCCGCCCGGCAGCGTGCCCCCGCCCGGCCCGGGAGACCAGCAGGGTGGCGGCAAGTGCAAGTTCATCATCTTCTGCCCGCCGCCGGTTCGCACCGGCTGATCCGAACGGTCTTTTCCGGACTGGCAGGATGGGGCCTGTGACTGGCGCTTCCCTGCTGAGGCTGCGGACCCACCCGGCCGGGCACGATGAGCTGACCTTGCCGTCGCGCGAGGACCACTTCGTTCGTGGCGTCTCCGAGGCGGTCGGCGGGCCCTCTGGGGACCACGCCGCTGCCCCGCCACGACGGCGGGCCGCCGCGATCGTGGCCGTACTGGCGCTGCTCACCTTCACCTTGCACTGGGTGCAGAAGTCGCCGTGCATGGACGGTGCCTGGGGCGAGAACCACCCGCAGTACACGCACTTCTGCTACACCGATGTGCTCGCGCTGTACTACGCCGAGCACCTCAGCGACGGGAAGGTCCCGTACTTCGACTGGCCGGTCGAGTACCCCGTGCTCACCGGTTACTTCATGGGCGCCCTGGGCCTGCCGGTCCACGCGCTCGGCGCCGACCGGCCCGGGTTCAACCAGGGCGAGGCGTTCTACAACCTCAACGCCCTGCTGCTCTCCGCCTTCGGCATCGCGGCGATCGCGGTCGTTCTCGGGCTTCGACGACGACGACCCTGGGACGCCGCCATGTTCGCGCTGGCTCCCGCGCTATTGGTTACCGCGACGATCAACTGGGATCTGCTGGCGGTCGGGCTCACCTGTTTCTTCCTATACGCGTGGTCGAGGCGTTGGCCGGCAACAGCCGGGATCATGCTGGGACTCGCCGCCGCGGCGAAGTTCTACCCCTTCTTCCTCATCGGTCCTCTGCTGGTGCTTGCGATCCGCTCCGGTCGCCTCCGCGCGACCCTGGTCACGATCGGGACGACATTCGCGACCTGGGCCGTCGTCAACGCGCCCATCTTCTTCGGCGCTCGTACCGGTTGGGATGAGTTCTGGTCGTTGAGCGCACGCCGGCAGGTCGACTGGGGAACGTTCTGGTACATCGGCGCGCATGTCCCGATCTCGCCCAACCCCGATGGGGGTTGGCAGCCGTTTCTCTGGCTGAGCTCGCACATACCGACCCTGAACATCGTGACGTACGTCCTGTTCGGACTCGGCTGCCTCGGGCTGCTGGTCGTCTCCCTCGGCGCGCCGCGCCGGCCGCGCCTGGCCCAGCTGTGCTTCATAGTCGTGGCGTTGTTCCTCCTCACCAGCAAGGTGTGGTCGCAGCAGTTCGTGCTCTGGCTGATCCCGCTGGCGGTGCTTGCCCGTCCGCGGTGGGGCGGGTTCCTGATCTGGCAGGCGGCGGAGATCGGCTACTTCCTTGCCTTCTACGCCCAGCTACTGAACGTCGGTGGACAGTTCGTCATCCCGGAGGGGACGTTCGACCTCGCCGCCTCCCTTCGGTGGATCACGGTGGCGATGCTGGTCGTGCTGGTCGTACGGGACATCCTGCGACCCGAACTGGACGTCGTGCGTCAGACATACGACGACGATCCGGACGGCGGCGACTTCGACGGCGCCCCCGACCACGGACTCGAATGGCTGCAAGACAGGGTCGAACGATGGGGCCGGTACCGGGCGACCCCCAAGCACGCCGCCAGCTAGACGGCCCCGAGGCGGTGGAAGGTGTCCGTTGTCGGGGGAGCCAAGAACGTCCATGGCCTCGGCGGCCGTGACTATGCGGGAGCCGTGGGCAAGACGCCGAGGCCCTCGACCAGGAGCAGTACCGCGGGAACCAGCAGGCCGAGGTACGCCGGCACGGTCGGCCGACGACGGTCCATGCTCCGGGCCACCTCGCTGGCCCGGACGACGAGGGCACCGATACCACCGGCGGCCAACATGGCGAGCAGCAGCGTCGCGGCCCCGATCAGGTCGTGTGGCCGGGTCAACGTCCGCAGGCCAGGCACGCCGCCGATGACGTCGACGAATGCGAATCGCGGCAACGGACCTCGTGTACCGAGCGTGACGATGAGGGCCAGGGCCGTGCCAGCCAGCAGTCCCAGACGCACTCGCCACGGCCAGACGGAGACGATGAGCCCGGCGGCCGCGATGGCGTAGAGCGCGTACCCCGGCAGCAGCGCCATCGAGGCCGGGTCGGGCAGCAATGCGCGTGCGCCGGCATGGACGCCGCCCCAGAGCCAGTCGTGGGCCGGGGCGATGACCAGTCCGAGCGGCGGTGCCGAGGTGGGGTTCAGATCCGCCACGGTCGGCGTGTGGCTGAAGACGCCGCCGTACGGGTAGCGCATCGCGACCAAGGCGGCGGCCATCGTGAGGATTCCGGCCGAGTCGGCCGCGACCAGCCAGCTCGGAAGGGCGACGCCGGCACGCCACCGTCGCCAAGCGATATGGGCGAGCGCGACGAAGGCGCCCGCGAAGACGATGTACGCCAGCACGACACCGGCGGCGAGGCTGACGGTGACCTGCCACGCGGCGACCAGCCACCCGGCCAAGGCCCATCCCGGACGGTAACGCCTGGTCTCCAGGTCACTGCCCGGAGCCGCAAGCCGACGCCAACGCAGATCGTGGCCGCGGGCGAGCATCGCGAGGGCGAGCGCCATTCCGGCCATCCCGATCACCGGCTGACCGTTGCCTGGACCGAGGTGCCACGGCGCGAACGTGACCGCCACGCCCGCGGAGATGGCTGCGATGCGGCCGCCGCCGAGCTGTCGCACCAGCGCGTACAGGCCGAGGAAGGCGAGCGTCCCGGCGAGAAGCGCGACGATGAGGTACGGCACGGCCGACGCACTCGTATCCGCACCGATGCCGAACGGCGCGTACCCCAGCAGCAGGTTGGGGAAGTTCGGCGGGAGCTTGCGACCCCCCTCGGCGATCAGGCGCGCCGCAGTCGACGCGTCGCCGTTGTCGCGCGGGAGTACGTGCCCAAAGTGGGCAAGTAGCGCTCGGTTCGCGAGAGCCGAGAGGGCCAGTCCACCGGCCGCCGCCAACGTCCATTCGTGGCCGAGAAACGTCCGCGGGACACGGGACCACGCAGGAAGCGCCATCCCAGCGGCATGCGCGGGAACCGGCCGTGGAGCGAAGTTTGTCCAATTCGCGGCCGTCGGGGCCGACCCGTCGGCGGTGAGCACCTCGCCTTTCGCCGGTTCGGCTACCGGTTCCGCCGTGACGGTCAGGGACGCGGATCCCGCCGGTGGGCCCGCCCTCTCCGGCTGCGGCTCGGCCGGCGGTCGCGAGGGTCCCACGTCTGGCGCTCGCTGTTCCGGATGCAGCGGCGGCCGTGGTGCTGAGGGTCGAACGGTCGGGGCCCGATGAACCGAGGCGCGCGCACTCGGACGGCGAGGCGGGCGCTCAGGTGGACGGGATGGCGGTGGCGGTGCGTCCCCGTCAGTCATCTTGACTCGCCTCCGCGCTCGCTACGCACCTTCCACCCCGCGAAGACGCCCCGCTTCGCTTCACGTCTCCGCGGGGACCCTCTGGCGGCCCTGCGATGGTCACTCGCCGTCGGCTCGATCATGCCGACAACCCGGCACGCAGCAATGCGATGTCGTCGGCCTGCCCGTCGACGGGCGTTTCCACGACTGCCGGCGCTCCGGCGGCACGGATGACCGCGATGATGAGATCGGGGTCGATGAAGCCTCGGCCAAGATTGTCGTGCCGGTCGGCACCCGAGTCGAACTCGTCGCGCGAGTCGTTGGCGTGGACAAGGTCGACCCGGCCGGTGATGGCCTTGACCCGGTCGACGATGCCGAGCAACTCCTCACCCCCGGCGTGGGCATGACAGGTGTCAAGGCAGAAACCGGCGCCGAACTCGCCGATCGCATCCCATAACCGGGCGAGCGCGTCGAAGCGTCGGGCACAGGCGTTGTCACCACCGGCCGTGTTCTCGATCAGGATGGGCAGCGGGAAGCCGCCGCCCTCGGCCGCGTATGCGAAGGTCTTTCGCCAGTTCTCGAAGCCGGCGTCGAGGTCGGCTCCACGATCGACATGTCCACCGTGGACAATCAGACCCTTCGCGCCGATGCCTGCCGCGGCCTCCGCATGTTGACGAAGCAACTTCCGGCTCGGAATGCGGATGCGGTTGTTGGTCGTCGCGACGTTGAGTCGGTACGGCGAGTGGATGAAGATGTCGAGCGGGCTGTCGCGTAACGCATCCTCGTCGGGTCGCGGCTTGGGTGCGGCGTAGCTCTGCGGGTCGGTGAGGAAGAACTGAATGACCTCCGCTCCCCTGGCCTCCGCCGCGGCGAGCGGGGCGCTGGAGTCGACGTGAGCCCCGATGCGCATGGATCGAGCCTACGACCCGGGTCCGACATCACGCCCGCCTGATCGCATGCGACGGCATGCGGCGTGTCTCGCTCGCGCCCCGGTCGTTGTACCAGCGCGTGCCAGGTGCCACGTACACCTGTCGGGCGTAGACAGTTGCAGGAGCTTTTGGGGAGGAAGCCGTGCACCTGTGGCCATCTCGCGCACCCCGGCGCGGGTGGTTCCACGTCGGCGCCCTGGTCGCGTTGCCGCTCTGTGCGGCGGTATTGCCCTCCACACTGGCAGCGGCACATTGGACCATGATCCACGTGGGGGGCGTCGCCGCCATCGGGACGCTGGACGTGGGACGGTCAAAGCCCAGCTCGTTGCCTGCACCACCGGCGGCCACCCGATCGCCCAGCTCGAAGCCGACCGGCGCGACCAGGACCGCCACCGCGACGCCCGGCTCGACGGGCCGGACGACTCCCGGTTCAGCCAGCCAGCACGGTCCGCCGGACGACGGTTCGGTGGGACTCGTCGCCGTTGTTGCGCTTATTTGCATTTTGGGCGTCAGTGTGGGCATAATTCGGGTTATCCGCGCACAGCGCGCCAGTCGGTCGCTGTATCGTGCGACATAACAGGCTCCGCGGGGCGCCTCCTATCCATCCTCGTCGGTGTGGTCGTTCCTCCCCAGGTCCCACCCAGCAGATACGGATAGCGCGCCCCGCGGCTCGTCCGCAGGCAGGATAAGCCCCCGGCAGCGGCGCCAGGGCTGCCGTGCCCTTTCACATACTGGGAATCAGCCGCAAGATCGCCGTCAGGGCGTCAGAAGGGTCGCCACGGAGCCTGTTGCGGTATCGCGAGCTGTGGCGCCCCGTTGGCCGTTGCGAGATCGACGCCTTGAGCTTGGTGAAAGGGCTTGTTCTGCGTCTCACATGCCGGGATACGCGGTCGAAGATCGCTGTTCCAACACGAGAAACGACGCGTGGCGGCGCTTTTCATGCCCTGACGGCGATCAGCGATCGATTCCCAATATGTGGATATGATGCCCGCTGACGCTGCCGCCGAGCATTCCCCGAGAGTTATTTGGCCCTAGGGGAAACCAGAATATGCAAGAGACGCGAGACAACCCTTTCACGGCGCTCTGGGCGGCTCAGTCCCCGGCCGCGTCCGGACTGAAGGTCCAGCAATGACTGACACCGGAGGGGAGGGCGGGTAACGCGTCGGGTACCCTTGTCCGGTTCGCCGGGTCGCCCGCGTGGTGTACCCGGCAGCGACGCATGACCTCCTGCCACGGAGAGACCGTGGCCGCCTAGCCCACAGGAGGTGAGTATCGTCTTGCGTCACTACGAGATCATGGTGATCCTCGACGGCAGTCTCGAGGAACGAACCGTTACTCCTTCGCTCGACACGTATCTCAACAACGTGATCCGGTCGTCGGGTGGTTCGGTGGAAAAGATCGACGTGTGGGGCCGTCGGCGCCTCGCGTACGAGATCAACAAGAGTACCGAAGGGATCTACGCGGTCATCGACCTGGAGGCGACGCCCGAGGCGGTGGCCGAGTTGGACCGGCAGTTGAGACTCAACGAGTCGGTACTCCGTACCAAGGTCATCCGGCCGGGCGCCCGCTGACGGGCACGACCGGCTGCCGCGCATCATCCGCGGCACGTCCGACGCGCCCGACCCGGGGCGCGGATCCGAAATCGCCGAACCGTCAGCCCCGTATGGCAACCTGGGTCCTCGGACATTTCGAGGCTCGGTGCGCTAGGAGTGGATCATGGCAGCAGGAGACGTCACCATCACGGTCGTCGGTAACCTCACCGACGACCCCGAACTGCGCTTCACCCCATCAGGTGCGGCTGTGGCGAAGTTCCGCGTCGCATCGACGCCGCGGTTCCTTGACAAGCAGACCAACGAGTGGAAGGACGGCGAGCCGCTCTTCCTGTCGTGCAACATCTGGCGTCAGGCGGCCGAGAACGTCGCCGAGTCGCTCCAGCGGGGTGCCCGCGTGATCGTCACCGGACGGCTGCGTCAGCGGTCGTACGAGACACGCGAGGGCGAGAAGCGAACGGTCATGGAGCTCGAGGTCGACGAGATCGGCCCGTCCCTCCGGTACGCCACGGCGAAGGTGCAGAAGATGCAGCGAAGCTCCGGCGGTGGTGGCTACGGCTCAGCCGGAGGTACTGGCAACAGCGGCGGCGGAGGCAGCTTCGACGACCCCTGGGCCAGCGCCGCGCCGGCTGGCGGTTCGGGAACGTTCGACGAAGAGCCACCTTTCTAACAGATCACGGAGCACGACATGCCCAAGGCTGCGGCACTTCGCAAGCCGAAGAAGAAGGTGAACCCGCTCGACAAGGAGGGGATCACCTACATCGATTACAAGGACACCGCCCTGCTGCGCAAGTTCATCTCCGATCGCGGCAAGATCCGCGCTCGCCGGGTGACCGGCGTCAGCTCCCAGCAGCAACGTCAGATCGCCCGCGCGGTCAAGAACGCTCGTGAGATGGCGCTGCTGGCGTACACCACCACCGGACGCTGAGAGGAGATCGGCACATGAAGGTCATCCTCACGCAGGAGGTCTCCGGCCTCGGCACGCCCGGTGATGTGGTGGAGGTCAAGGACGGCTACGGACGCAACTACCTGCTGCCGCAAGGGTTCGCGATCGGCTGGACGAAAGGTGCGGAGAAGCAGGTCACGTCGATCAGACGTGCCCGCTCCGCCCGTGAGATCCGCGACCTGGGTCACGCCAACGAGGTGAGGGCCCAGCTCGAGGCGCTGCGGGTGACGCTCCCGGCGCGAGCGGGCACGGGTGGCCGGCTCTTCGGCTCGGTCACGCCGAGCGAGGTACAGCAGGCGGTGAAGGCGGCCGGCGGGCCAGACCTCGACCGGCGCCGCATCGAGCTGCCCGGTCATATCAAGGCCGTCGGTCAGTATGACGTGAAGGTGCGTCTGCACCCCGAGGTGACCGCCGCGTTCGCGCTGAGCGTGGTCGCCTCGAAGTAGCCAGTACCACCGCATAGGGCGCCGCCGATCTCGGGCGGCGCCTTTCGCGTCAGGTCACGAACGCCTCTCAGCCCGATCACGGAGTCTGCACTGGACAGTCGGCCAGCTAACACGTTGATTAAGACGCGGTCACGGCCGCTTCCGTGCCGGACCCCGATGCGTCCCACTGGCATCACCAACACCGACCAGGGGAGCTTCGATGGTCCACATGCGACACACTCGTCGCGTTTGGCTGGCGGCCGCCGGTGTCGGCGCCGTCGTCGCGCTGAGTGCCTGCTCCGCGTCAAACTCCGCAACTGGCTCGTCTCCACTGAGCGGTCGGGGCGGCTCGGTATCGAACCTGGCCGTCCCGTCAGTGGCCAGCGACGCCAACGGCGCGGTAAACCCGCTGCGACAACCGCAGTCCACGTTCGGGCTCGACATCGACACCGCGTCCTATACGTACGCGCGCCGGCAGATTCTCGACGGCCACCGGCCGGATCGCACGACCGTACGCCCGGAGGAGTTCGTCAACGCTTTCCGCCAGGACTACGAGCAGCCGCCAGGACCTGGCTTCTCGGTCACCCTCGACGGCTCACGCATGCCGAGCACACAGCATGCGTCGACCGACACCCGGCTGCTCCGCGTCGGCCTGCAGACCCGCGCGGAGGACAGCGCGACGCGGCCCGACGCGGCGCTCACCTTCGTCATCGATGTCTCCGGTTCAATGGCGGAGCCGGGGCGGCTGGACCTCGTCAAAGACGCCCTGCACGTCCTCATTGACCAGCTGCGCGGGTCCGATTCCGTGGCGATCGTGGCGTACTCGAACGAGGCGACCGTGGTACGCCCCATGACCCGGGTAGAGAGTCGTTCCGCCCTGCACGGCGCGGTCGACGAGCTGAGGATCGAGGGCAGCACGAATCTGGAGGCCGGCGTCGTCACCGGGTACCAGGTCGCACGGGCCGGATTCGTTCCCGGCGCGACCAACCGGGTCATCCTGCTCTCGGACGGACTCGCGAACGCCGGCGATACCACCGCCGAGCCGATCCTGCGCCAGATACGCGAGGAGGCCGGCAAGCAGATCACGCTGCTGGGCGTGGGAGTCGGCAGCCAGTACGGCGACGCGCTCATGGAGCGCCTCGCCGATGAGGGCGACGGGTTCGTGGTGTACGTCTCCGATCGCGACCAGGCCCGGCAACTCTTCGTCACCCAGTTGCCGGCGACGCTGACGGTCCGGGCCCGTGACGCGAAGGCGCAGGTGAGCTTCGATCCATCCACTGTGGTCAGTTATCGGCTGCTCGGCTACGAGGACCGCGCTCTGGCGCCGTCGCAGTTCCGAGACAACGCGGCGGACGGCGGGGAGATCGGACCCGGCCACAGCGTCACCGCGCTCTACGTGGTACGGCTGCGAGCCGGGGCACCGCCGGAAGGGCTTGTCGCACAGGCAGATGTGCGTTGGCTCGACCCGGTCAACGGCGAGGCGCGCGAGGCTGTGCGTGGCATCTTCGTCGGCGAGTTGCAAGGCGAGTTCGTGGCCGCGTCCGCCCGCTTGCGGGTCTGCTACGCGGCGGCCTTCTTCGCCGAGGTACTACGCGGTGATCGCGACATGGCCAGCGTCCGACTCACCGACCTTCGATCGGTAGCCGCCGCGGCGTACGACACCACCGAGGATCCCCAGGTACGGGACCTGGCCGACATGATCGGTCGGGCCGCTGAGCTCGGCTGAATCGGCGCCGGCACCGTTGGACGGTGGATCACGCGAAGGAGTGCAGGATCGTGGCGACGGCGGATCCGATGATGGCCGCGGCGAGGGTCAGCGTCCAGGGCCGCCAGTTTATTGAAGCCCAGCGCAGTATTGCGGCAACGCCGAGCGACAGCACGATCGCCGTCAGCGCCCATGGCAGGCTTCTCAGCAACTCCGCGGCCGCTGAGCCTCGGCGGTCGGACTCGACCACCAGGAGCCAGACCAGGCAGAACAGGGCAGGGATGCCATACCAGGTCGCGGTCATGCTCAGAAGCCGTCGGGGAGCGGCGTTCCCATGCGGGATTCGCGGATGCACGGCCCGATCCTCGACACCGACGACCGCCGCGTGGCGCCCACTGGACGGCTCGAACCGCGGATCGACCACGGACGGCCGAGACACCTCCGCGGATGCCCGTGCGATGAGGCCCGCCGAGTGCTGCCTCGAGTCGTCCGGGCCAAGCCAGCGCGGATCGCCGCGATACCGGTCGATGTCGGCCCCGGCGGCGGGAGGTGCGATGCCACTCGTGCTGTACCGCTCGTCGCCGGAGGGTTGGCCGGTGCCGAGGAGGTCGCCGTATCGAGGTTCGGTGGCGGCGTGCCCGTCGCTGCCGTGCCGGTCGGCGTCTGCGGCCGCGTGGCGTGGCGTGGCCCAGCCACTGCTCGGATTCTCGGCCCACCCCGACTCGGGTGGCTGCCAGTTCGGCCCTCCTTTCCTTCGGGAACCGGCCCGCGGATCGGGGGCCGTGCCCGGGTACCAGGCCGGGGTCTCACTCCACGCCGGGCGCTGCTCGTCAGGCCAGAGATCGGGCGGCTCGTCACCGGCGGCGGGCTCGGCGGGCCACGGCCGATCCGGCTGACCGTATCTCCAGTCGCCGGACGCCATACGGGCGAGCGTGGCCGGTTGAGTGGACGGTCCACCATCCACCGAACCGCCATATTCGCCGACGTTCGGGGATGCGACACGCCGAATGCGGGACACGCCGCAAGTTTTTTCTTTATGCACACCCTGCGTATGACGTTTGCGCAGGCAGGACGGGCCGGCGGGGGCCGATCCGGCGACTGTGCACACGACATCCACAGGGTTGTGCACCGCGACCGCTGCGTCGTCCACAGGTTGTCCCGAGGCTCATCAACAACCGGGCATTGAATGCCGCGCTAGCAGTTCCTACCGTTGCCCGGTCCGGGGGTGTATCTGGGCACCTGTCGTGGCGAGCTGGACGGGCGGGACAGCGCGCCGGCCGGCCGGGGGGAACGTGGCGGTGGGCGCACCACGCGGCGAGTTGTCACACCCCCGGACTATCCCTGGGGTGAGACCGAACGGTGGGGGGTTCGCAGTGTCGATCGCCGACGAGGTACGTACGCCCGGCCAGCCCGGCCCGGCCACACCGGCGCCGCCGGGGCAGTACGCCGATCCGTCATTCGATCGGACGCCGCCTCAGGACATCGCGGCCGAGCAGAGCGTCCTCGGCGGCATGCTCCTGTCGAAGGACGCGATCGCCGATGTGGTCGAGATCCTGCGGTCCGGGGATTTCTACCGGCCAGCCCACGCGATCGTGTTCGACGCGGTCCTCGACCTCTACGGGCGGGGCGAGCCGGCTGACGCCGTGACCGTCGCCGCCTTCCTGCGGGATGCCGGGAGCCTGGCCCGCATGGGTGGCGCGGCGTACCTGCACACGCTGATGTCGTCGGTGCCGACCGCGGCCAACGCGGCGTACTACGCCCGTATCGTGGCCGAGCGAGCCGTGCTCCGGCGGCTGGTGGAGGCCGGGACGCGGATCGTGCAGATGGGGTTCGGCTCGGCCGTCGGTCAGGGACGCGATGTCGACGACGTGGTCGACCTGGCCCAGCAGGCCGTGTACGACGTGCTCGAACGCCGCGTGAGCGAGGACTTCGCGGTCCTCGCCGATCTGCTCCAACCGACGCTTGACGAGATCGAGTCCGTCGGCTCCCGCGACGGGGTGATGGCCGGCGTACCGACCGGGTTCGGTGACCTGGATCGGCTCCTCAACGGCCTCCACCCGGGCCAGCTCATCATCGTCGCCGGGCGACCCGGGCTCGGCAAGGCGCTGGCGTTGCAGACTGAGCTTCCGACGCCCGACGGCTGGACCACGATGGCGGATGTCGTCGCCGGTGACCTGCTCTTCGGCGCCGACGGCCGACCCACCCGGGTGGTCGCGACGAGTGAGATCATGCTCGGTCGGGACTGTTACGAGGTCGAGTTCACCGATGGCTCCGTCGTCGTCGCCGACGCGGACCACGGATGGGTGACGACCTCACGCGTGGGAGCCGTCGCCGCACCCGGATTCCACTCCCGGACGGCAACCACGGTGCTCGGGGCCTCGCCCACGGTGACCACCCGTCATATCGCGGCCACCCTGCGGCATCCGATCGACGGTCGCCCGATGCATGCCGTGGCGAACACCCGGCCGCTCGACCTGCCGGACCGCTCCGACCTACCGCTGCCGCCGTACGTCCTCGGCGGTCGTGTCGCCGGACGCGACGCCGAAGGCGATGCCACCGCGCGGGTTCCCGTTGCGTACCTGCGCGCCTCCATCGACCAGCGCCGCCAGTTGCTGGCCGGTCTGCTCGACTCCGCCGGGACGGTCGCACCGGGTCGTAGCACGCAGATCCGGGTGACCGGTGAGGGTTTCGCTGCCGACATTCGTGAGCTGGTCGCGAGCCTCGGCTATCGGTGCTCCCTCACCGGCGGCGGCTCCGCACGCCGGGGGCGCGTCCTGACTTTCAGCACCCCGCTCCGACCCCAGTCCCGCTCCATTGTGGACGTACGACGGGTGCCGAGTGTGCCGGTACGTTGCGTGAGCGTCGACAGTACGGATCACCTGTTTCTGGCCGGCGCGGGCATGGTGCCTACCCACAACTCGACCGTTGCGATGGACTTCGCCCGCTCGGCGTCGGTCCGCCACAACATGTCCAGCGCCATCTTCTCGCTGGAGATGAGCAAGATCGAGATCGTCACCCGGCTGCTCGCGGCCGAAGCGAGGGTGCCACTGCATGTGCTCCGCTCCGGACTACTCTCCGACGACGACTGGACGCGGTTGGCCCGGCGTATGGGCGAGATCAGCGAGGCGCCTGTCTTCGTCGACGACACCCCGAACATGACCCTCATGGAGATCCGTGCCAAGTCCCGCCGGCTCCGCCAACGCCACGACCTGCGGCTGGTCATCGTGGACTATCTGCAGCTGATGACGTCGCCGAAGCGGGTCGAGAGTCGCCAGCAGGAGGTGGCCGACCTGTCCCGCGGGCTCAAGCTCCTGGCCAAGGAGATCGAGTGTCCGGTCATCGCGGTCAGCCAACTCAACCGTGGACCCGAGCAGCGAACCGACAAACGCCCCCAGCTGGCCGACCTGCGCGAGTCCGGATGTCTCGCCGGCGGGACCCGACTGGTGCGGGCCGACACGAATCAGGAGGTGACCTTGGCCGAACTGGTAGCCAACGGAGTCACCGACATTCCACTGTGGGCGCTCGACGAGCGGCTCAGGTACGTGCCGCGTACCATGACACGGGCCTTTTCCAGTGGCGTCAAGCCGGTGTACCGGATGCGGCTCGCATCGGGCCGCCAGATCGACGCGACCGCCAGACACAAGTTCCTCACCATCGACGGCTGGACCCCGCTGGAGCAGTTGGCCGTAGGATCACCGATCGCCGTTCCCGGGCACATTCCCGCCCCCGTCAAGCCGCGACCGTTGCCCGACGACGAGATAGTTCTCCTCGCCCGCGCTCTCGGCGACGGCTCCTTCGCCGATGAAGTTCCAGATCCGATATTCTCCCTGCCGACCGGTCAGGTTGCCCTCTACCTGAAGCACGCGTGGGCCGCCCATGGCTCCGTGGCGATGGCCAGCGCAGAACCCGGAGGCCGGATCTCCTTTGGTCCGAGCAGCCGACGCGTGGCCGACGGCGTCGCCTCTCTGCTGCTCCGGCTCGGGATCACGTTCCGGACGCGCTGCCTTCCGGATCCCGAGCACGGTGGCCAGTACACATTGGACATCATGGGCCGCGACGACCAGGTTCGCTTCATGCGCCGGGTCGGCGCGGACGGCGGGCAGACTTCCGCGCACCGGCGGCCCGAGGCCGCGCTCACCGACGTCGGATCCGGCTCCCTTGTGGACACTGTGCCGAGGGAGATCTGGACTCGCGTGCGGGCCGCATTGACCGCCCCCCCGCCGACGCGCCATCAGCCGGGCGGCGTCGCGGTTATCAGCGCACGGCCGGGGCACCATGTGTCCGGTCGTCACCGACTGGCCCGGGTCGCGGCCGTGCTGGACTCTGTCGAACTCGACCTTCACGCCACCAACGACGTGTTATGGGACGAGGTAGCCGCCATCGACGATCTCGGACCGCGCGAGGTGTACGACGCGACCGTACTGGGCCTGCACAACTTCATCGCTGATGGTGTGGCCGCTCACAACTCGATTGAGCAGGACGCCGACGTCGTGATCCTGCTGCATCGTGACGACTACTACGACCGGGAGTCACCTCGGGCGGGCGAGGCCGACTTCATCGTGGCCAAGCACCGCAACGGCCCGACAAGCACCGTCACGGTCGCGGCCCAACTGCACTTCTCCCGCTTCGTGGACATGGCGGTCACGTGATCCGGTCGCTGTAGTTTCCGGAAAGGATTACCAATTCCGGACCTACATTACCGCTGTCCGGCCAATTGGTAATGTATGTCCGGACGAC
Source organism: Actinomycetota bacterium (assembly GCA_046728155.1). Lineage (GTDB taxonomy): Bacteria > Actinomycetota > Actinomycetes > Mycobacteriales > Micromonosporaceae > CAWDLX01. The sequence continues at coordinate 61,120 of JBKPDY010000014.1, read as the reverse complement.
TGGGGACGCCCATCTAATGTCGGACCGTCCAACCACGACAGACATCCTGGGCGACGCTGCCGGGGGACGGTGCCTCTGGCATCGCGGTTTGGCGCCTGGCGTGGCTTCCAGGGCCCCGCGGGCCACCCCCTAGGATGAGCCCATGGCCATGAACAGGCGCGGCGCGGTCGGCCGGGGACGCTCGAAAGAGGCCCGGGCGATCGAGCGCGCGGTCGTGGCTGCAGGTGGAACCGTTGAGCGCACGGGCCAAGGGCACCTGAAGATCCGGGGCCCAGGCGGCGTCGCCATCGTTGCATCCGACCCAGGCTCCAACGCGATGAGGACCACCCTGCGCACGATCGAGCGTCAAGCCGGCCTCCGCCTCGACCTTTGACCAACGCGCGGGTGGGCAACCCCGGCGAAGTGGCCAAGTGGGCCCGGATCTGCCGGAACTGTCGGAGTTCGGCAAGCCGATCGCGAAGCGCACGCGTGGGGCTCGCCAGCGGGCACGTTGCCGCCGAGGCTCCGGCTCCGCACCGGCGCGCGAGTCACGGCAGCGGCCCCTGACCTCGACCACGGCCGCGCGAAGAAGACAGGTGGCCAAGTACGTTCGGACGACGTGCGACCAATCAGTGGTAAACAAGCCCGGACGACAGCGTGACGACCGCCGCGAAGTGGTAAACAATTCTCGGAGCCAGTTGTCATACTACTACTGCTATGTAGATTCCGGACTGACATTACCGATTCCGGACCACATTACCATTGTCCGACCACTGCGTACGTTGCGAGCTCCATTGTGGATGGCTGTTGCGCGTTGTCAAGTACCACACTTCGTCTAGTCGTATGAGCGGGCAGGAGCCCGCTACAGGCCGGCGACTAACGCAGGCTCCAACAGCGCTGGCGGCACCGCCTCGAGTCGCTTCGAACCGATGCCAACACTGACCCCACCGCCCCACGCAGCACCGCGTCGAGTTGGCACCGCGGGTCGATCTTGGCGCTAGCGGAATGCAACTACGATCATGCGGCGGCTCTCCATGGTGAGTGGCGCACCGCGCTCGTTGAGCCCGTCGACCCGGCTGAAGCCCGCGTCGAGGAGCCAGTCGCGCAGCTCGGTGAATGCGAACTGGCGGAGGTCGAACGACATGTGCCGGACCATGCCGTCGCGGATCAGGGTGCGTTCGGTGATCATCCGGCCCGTGAGCGGGTCCGGCGGGCCGGACCGGTCGATCATGAAGTCGTCGCCGAGCTGGGTCACCCGGTGCGGCTGGAAGTTGCGTACGATCCAGTCCCGGTTGTTGAGCTCCACCAGCAGCCGACCGCCCGGCCGCAACACCCGGACCGCCTCCGCGAGCACCGTGCGGTTGCCCTGATCGTCGAAGTAGCCGTAGGCGGTGAACCAACTCACGACCCGGTCGAACCTGGCGGTCCACGGGAGTTTGCGGATGTCGCCGCGCACGTACTCGACGGACACGCCCAGGGCGGCCGCGCCGCTCCGAGCGAGGTCGAGAAACTCCGCGACCGCGTCGAGTCCGGTGACGGCGCAGCCGCGCGCGGCCAACCGGTTCGCGATCCGACCGTGGCCGCAGGCGAGGTCGAGCACCGCCATGCCTGGCTCGAGGTCGAGCACACGCGCGTTCGAGGCGCTGGTCGCCGATAACCTCGACATCGGCCGCGCCGACCATGTCGAGATTATCTTCGGGCGGCGGCTCGCCCGGGACACCACGACGACGTTTCACACCGCCATCGACCGCTACACCGACACGGTCGTGGTCAACGCGAACTTCAAGCATTCCCGGATCAAGCAGTATTTGAAGGACGGCCGCGCGTATCGGGTCGAGACGGTGGTCAACGACCCGAACGACCTGGGCGTGCTGCGCCGGCTGGAGCATCTGCCCGAACTCGTGGCCAAGGCCCGTGACGCTAACCGACGATTGCTGGATACTGTCCGGGTCGGTCAGGGCTGTCTCCTCGCCAGCCCAGCCTTTGAGCGGGTGGCGCACCCCACCCTTGTGGAGGGGCGGAGGGCCCCGGCCCTGCGGTTCGGCGACCCCCGGGTCATGGCCCTGGCCGGCGCCTTGTGCGCGTGTCTGCTCGCCGTCACCGGCATCACCAACCGGAGCCTTCGCGCCCGTGTTGGCGAGCTGCTCGGCGTCGCCTACACAACCGGCCAGATGAGCTACGACCTTCGGCGCCTTCGCCTCAAGGGTCTCATCGTCCGGCTACCCGGCACCAACCGCTACACGCTCACCCCCGATGGGCAACGCATCGCCATCTTCTACACCAAGCTGCACGACCGCCTGCTACGCCCATTGACCGCCGCCGACCGGATACCGGCCCCATTGCCACTACGACAGGCACTCCGCACCATCGATACGTACATCAGCGACTACATAGGACAGTCCCGGCTCGGCTCACCCGCACTGACCACATAGGACAACCATGCCGACAGCCCAGACAACTCAGCACGAACGCCCAAAACTTGGCTCAAACGTCGAGAAAAGCAACACCCAGCAGCGCTAGGCCTGCCGGCGGAGCCGGTACCACTGCGGCGCTGTCTTCGTCAGCGGCCACCCCAGCCCCGCGGTGTCCGCGGGCTCGACCGAGAGCCTCTCCCAGCCCGGGAATGCGGCCTCGACGTCCGCCCTCGACACGCCACCCACAACGGAACGCATACGGGTCGGCTGAAAGGCGAGCATCAGCAGCGTCGCACCGGGTAAGGCAAGCGCAGAGACACCTCGACCCTCGGCGAGACGCTGCTCGGAGCTCAGGCCCTGGAAGCAGCCGACGTCGAAGAAGAAGTCGAACGTACCTAGGTCGACCGGCGCGAGGTCCGTCACGTCGCCCACCACGAAGGTGGCGCCGGCGACGCGCCTGCGGTTCGCCGCGTCGATCGCGCGCGGGATGATGTCGATCCCCACGGCCTCCCAACCCCTCCTTGCGAGTTCGTGGGTTTTCTGGCCACGGCCGCAGCCGAGATCGAGGGCCCGACCGAGCGGCAGCGGCCGCTCTGCCTCCTCCCGGTCCAGCAGGGCCCTGATACTCGCCGCCGCGACCCTTCCATAACGCTCCCACGGAGTGAGCCCGAAGCGGTATGCGAGGGCGTATCCCGTGCTCACCCCTCTCATCGGGCTGACCTCCCGGCACAAGTCGAGTGCGTCTCGCGACGCGAGGCGTCGTTCCCATCACAGCACTGAACGGAAATGCTGACTACCGCTCGTCGGCAGTTCCGGGTCGCCGAGCCGCCCGGATCGCGGCAGATCCGGGCAGCCTGATCTTGACCGCAGAAGCTGGGCGCCCAGGTTCGTTCGCGGCGAGTTCGTCGAAGTGCTGCACGGCTTCCGCGGCGGCAGCGATGACCTGTTCGGTCGTCGCGTGGACCCTGACGCCGATCCAGCCCGACGTTCCACAGCGCCGGGGCGATGCTGGCGCGATGTCTGCTGAGGCGTTTTGGACTATCTGGCCGCGCCGTAACCATCGCGGCGATCAGGCCGGGCTGCTGCTCGGTTCATGCGCAACGTGTGGGTCACCTGACCGGGTCGGCTCGGCTGGGCACCGCCGACGCCGTCGGCGGTGGCGTCACCAGGTAGTTTTCGAGCAGCGCCAGCGTGATTCCGTCGCGGTAAGCTTGCAAGTCCTCCTGTTCCAGTCATCGAGCATGGATTGGACGCTGAGAAGACGCCGAGAGGCTACGCTTCCGTTGGTTGTGGGACGGCTGCCCCTGATCGACGCGCGATGATAGGAGGTTGCGCCGACCATGGGAAGTCGATCCACCGGTCGATCCGCCTCCACACGTACTCGCACTTGACCAGCGAGTGCGGCTTCTCATACACGACGGCACATCGAACCTCACGGACGTGCTCGGCGCAGAACTCCTTGACGAGCTTGAGCGTGCCACCCGTGTCGGCCACGTCGTCGGCGATGAGCACCGTCGCGCCGGAGAGGTCCACCACACTGGGCACGGGAGGAAGCATGACGGGCATGTCGAGTCGGGCGTCTACGCCGGTGTAGAACTCGACATTGGTCACGTGAAGGTTCTTGACATCGAGCGCGTACCCCAGGGCGCCGGCCACGAACAGCCCGCCGCGTGCGATCGCGAGGATGATGTCGGGCTCAAATCCATCCGATGCGATGAGCCCGGCGAGCTGGCGACACGCGTGGCCGAAGACGGGCCAGGAGAGTTCCTCTTGTTCGGTTGCCACCATTCACAGACGCTACCGCGCGTAGCGACTATCGAGGCTCTGCGAAGTCCCGGCTCAACAACTGACCAACCTCGTGTCGGTAACCTGGGAGATGGAGCGATCGAAGCGGATGACCGCCCCGGATGGCGCCGGAACGAGCGGGCAGACGACGGGATCTGCCTCCCCCCGCGCCGCTAGGCCGGCCGGCCCGTTCCAGCGGCTCCTTCATGAGGTCGGCGGCCAGGTGGTGGGACGCCGGCGAGCACGTGAGCGAAGCGCAGCAGCTCGCTGTGCCTGCTCGCACGTACCCGGCGAAGGACGGCAAGGCATCCCGGCGCGCCGTTCCCCAGGACACGCCAGCGACGGAAGGGGTTGGACGAGTGTCGGGACCCGACCGGCCCGCGCTCCAACCCGGGCGAGCCAAAATTGGGGCAGTCGATACGAGCGTGATCGGTAGCCTGGGCGCGTGCCCCCGCGGATTCCCCATCCCGATCCCGGTACTCCGGATACGAGGGCGCCGCTGCGATACATCTGGTGGCTGGTCTGGTCCCAACCATGGCGGGTGCTGCGCGGAAGCGTCATCGGCACGGCCTGGATGGTCGGGCTGTCGGCCCGGCCGTACCTCGTCGCGCGGGCCATCGACGACGGGCTCCGCGCGCATGACAACCGGGCTCTGGCTCTGTGGGTTCTCGCGATCGTCGGCGCGGGAGTTGGGCTCGCGTACCTCGGCATCATGCGGCACCGGACGATGACGTTCGTCCGCGAGGATGCGACCGCCCGCTCCGCGGGGGTTCTACTGCGTCACCTGTCCCGGATCGGCGCTGTGCTTCCCCGCAAGCTCGCCGCCGGGGAGGTCGCCACCGTCACGGGCACCGACATCATGTACGTGTCGTACGTGCTCACGATGACCGGACCCGGTGTGGGCGCGGTTATCGCGTACGCAGTCGTCGCCGTCGTGCTGTGGTCCTTCTCCCCGCTGCTGGCGGCGTTCGTGCTGCTCGGTGTGCCATCGATCGCATTGCTCGTCGGACCCCTGCTCCGCCGGCTGGAACGTGCAGAGTCGGCGTACCGGCACGAGCAGGGCCTCCTCACGACCCGGGCGACGGACATCGTGGCGGGCCTGCGCGTGCTCGCCGGCGTCGGCGGGCGCGGCCTCTTCGCACGACGGTACGCAGCCCGGTCTCAGACCCTGCTCGCCGAGGGGTACCGCGTCGGCGCCGTCAGCAGTTGGATCGAGGCGATGATGATCGTAATACCGGGGATCTTTCTCGCCGCGGTGGTGTGGCTGTCTGCGCGAATGGCCGCCGGCGGCGACATCTCCATTGGTCAGATGGTCGCCGTGTATGGATACGTGGCGATTCTCGTGGTCCCGGTGTGGTTCCTGCTCGAGGCCGGCTACGACATGATCCGGGGGCGGGTGGCGGCCCGCCGGATCATCGCCCTGCTCAACATGACACCGGACGACGCCGGCGGCGGCGGGCCCCGGATGCCGGCGCCGGACCGCCCAGCCGACCTGCACGATCCCGCGACCGGGCTCACGGTGCCTTCGGGATGGCTTGTCGGCGTTGCCGCCTCCGATCCGGCCGAGGCCACCGCGCTGGCCGACCGGCTTGGGCGCTTTGTCGTCAGCGATGTCACCTGGGGCGGCGTCCCGTTGGCCGGCGTGGCCATCGATGAGGTTCGGGCGCGGATCCACGTGGCGGACCACGACTCGTACATCTTCGGGGGAACGCTGCGGGACATCCTGCGGGTACGGCCCGGGACGAGCGAGGCCGACGTCTGGGCAGCCCTGCGGACGGCGTCGGCCGAGGACGTCGCCGACGCGCTACCGCGAGGCCTGGCCACGCCAGTGGCCACTCGGGCGCGCACGCTGTCCGGCGGTGAGCGACAGCGCGTCCGATTGGCGCGGGCCCTGCTCGCCGAGCCGGAGGTGCTGATCCTCCTCGACCCGTCGTCCGCCGTGGACGCGCACACCGAGGCCCGCATCGCGGGGAGGCTGCCTGAAGCGCGGGCCGGACGAACCACGGTCGTGGTGACCACGTCGCCCCTCATGCTTGGGCATGCCGACACCATTGCGTTCCTGCGTGAGGGCCGGATCGTCGCGACCGGCACCCACGTCGAGCTTGTCGAGGACCACGAGGCCTATCGCGCGTTGGTGCATCGCGACAGCGATCTCGAGGTCAGCGGTCTCGCGGATATCGTCGGGTCGGCCGAATCCCACGGGGCGCCGCGATGACCGAGCCGACAGCGAGTGAGCATCGCAGGGCCGTCTGGCCCGATGAGCGGAGCGAGCGCGGAGGCGAGGCGAGATGACCGCGCTTCCGGTCGCGGACCGGGCCGCCGTTCGCCGAGCGGCCCGGGGCCTCATCGCCCGCGATCGACAGGCATTGGTCATCGTCCTCGCGCTGCACGGCATCGCCGCGGTGACCGGACTCGCCGCGCCATGGCTGCTCGGACGCATCGTCGACGAGGTCGCCGCTGGGGCGCGCGCGGCGACCGTCGATCGCCTCGCTGTCGCGATCGGCGCCTGCGTACTGGCCCAGGGCCTGCTCACCCGGTACGCCTACTACGCGGGCCACAGGCTCGGCGAGCGCGCCCTCGCGAGTCTGCGCGAGGAGTTCGTGTCACGGACGCTCGACCTGCCCGTCTCCGCGGTCGAGCGCGCCGGGAGCGGGGATCTCGCGACCCGCAGTTCGGTCGACGTCTCGACCGTCGGGACCATGGTTCGCGACGTGGTGCCCGTGTTCGTTATAGCCTCGGCGCACCTGTCGCTGCTCTTCGGCGCGGTGTTCCTGCTGGACCCGCTGCTTGGGTTGGTCGCGCTGACCGGGCTGCCTTCGATCTACGTCGTGTCTCGCTGGTACGTGCGTCGCGCCGCACCCGCGTACCTTGCGGAAGGCGCGGCGACCGCGGACCTGACGGATGCGTTGACCACGACGGCCGAGGGAGCGCGCACGGTCGAGGCGCTTCGGCTGACCAGCAGCCGCATCGAGCACGGAACCGAACGCATTGGCCGGGTATGGGCCACACGGCGGAGGACCCTGGCGCTGCGCTCGGTGTTCTTCCCGGTGGTGGAGGCCAGCTACGCGGTGCCGATCGCGGCAATCCTGGCCGTCGGTGGGTTCTTCCTCACCCGGGGCACGGTCACGCTCGGCGAGGTGGTCGCCGCGGCGCTGTATCTGCAGCAGGCGGTCGACCCACTGGATCGGCTACTGCAGTGGGTTGAGCAGGCGCAGCGTGGCATCGCCTCGTTCGCGCGCGTGCTGGGCGTCGGTCAGGTGCCGCCGGAGCCGCGCGGCCGTGAATCGGCGCCGCGCGGTCAGCAGATCGTGGTGCGCGGGGCCCGGTTCTCCTATGTGGATGGCCGCGATGTGCTGCATGGCATCGACCTCGACGTGCGTCCCGGCGAGCGGCTCGCCATTGTCGGCCCTTCGGGGGCCGGAAAGTCCACGCTCGCCCGGCTGCTCGCCGGGGTTGACGTGCCCCGCGACGGGGTGGTGAGCCTCGGCGGCTGCCCGGTCACCGACCTGGATCCTGCCGAGCGCCGCCGCAGGATCGCCCTCGTCACCCAGGAACACCACGTCTTCATCGGGTCGCTACGCGACAACCTCGCCTTCGCCGCGCCCGATGCGTCCGACGACCAGATGCGCTCCGCGCTTGCCGCCGTCGGCGCCGACTGGTACGCGGATCTGCCCGACGGGCTGGAGACGAAGCTCGGGGGCGGAGCTCGCGAACTCGGAGGCGCCGACGCCCAGCAACTCGCGCTGGCCAGACTCGTGCTCGCCGATCCCCATACGCTGATCCTGGACGAGGCCACCGCGGCACTCGATCCGACGACCGCCCGGCGGACTGAGCGCGCGCTCGCGGCCGTCCTCACCGGACGTACCGTCATCGCCATCGCGCACCGACTCAACACCGCGTACGACGCCGACCGTGTGGCGGTGATGGAGGACGGTCGGATCACCGAGCTCGGCAGCCACGACGCCCTCATTAGGGCCGATGGCGCCTACGCCGCGCTCTGGAGGTCCTGGCACGGCTGAGGCGAGCACTGAGCCAGTCGCACAGGTCAGGTGCGCACCGGTCACGTCGTCATTGCCATCTGCCGCATGTCCGTCGTTCATCCTGGCAACACCTCCAGCGGGCCTTCCCCTGGTGTCGACGTGCGTGTTCCACGGCCATGACGAGGACGCAAAAGGGACGGGCCCGCGACGGCCGACATTCGTGCCGAGGGCGCGGCCCATGATGTGAAGTGGCAAGGTAGGTCCCGACGACCCGGGACGGCGCAGTGACAACAAGCCCGGACGTCAGCGTGGGCAATGCCAAAGCGGTAAACAATTTCCCGAATCTACATCACGGTTCAGCCACCGACCTGGCCGATATCGTCGATCGGGCAAGCGATCACGCGATTCGATCCCACACAATGGGGGTCTCGTCGTCAATGCTGAGGAGTCGACTCATGCGCGCCACGCGCCACCTCATACCATTCGCCATCGTCGCCGCACTCGTCTCGGGGTGCGGCTCCCAGGGCGGGAACGCTGGCACACCGACCGCGACGCCGACACCGACCCCCTCCGACAATGGCATAGCGGCCCTTCCCGCGGCCGACATCCTCACCAAGGCTGTCACCGCGCTCAAGGGCGCGTCATCCGTCCACATCAATGGCCAGATCACGACCGGCGGCAAGACCATCGGCCTCGACCTCAAGGTAACCGACAAGAACCTGGGCGTGGGAACGCTCACGATGGATGGCCAGACCGTGGAGCTCACGCGGACGGGCACCAACGTCTACATGAAGGCTGACGCCGCCTTCTGGAAGCAGTTCGCCGGCGACAAGGGCGATGTGATCGCGACGCTACTGCAGGGCAAGTACCTCAAGGCCAGCACCACCGACGCGACGTACGGCCAGCTCGCCGGCTTCTTCGACCTCGTCGACCAGATGGATCTCACGGGCGAGGCCACCAAGGGCGAGACCAAGACGATCAACGGAACCCCAGCGATCTCTCTGGTCGAGAAGGGCGGCGACAGCCCCGGCACGCTGTGGGTGGCGACCCAGGGCGAGCCGTACCCGCTGCGGTTGGAAGGCCCCACGGGCGAGGGCGCAATCGACTTCACCGAGTACAACCAGCCGGTGGACATCAGGACGCCGCCAGCCGATCAGGTGATCGACGTCTCCAAACTCAGGCCGTCGAGCTGACGAGCGAGCGCGTCGTCAGCCCAACAGAGCCATCACCTCCCGGTCGGACGTCTGTGGGAAGGATGCGTAGTACGCGCTGACCGCGCCGAACGGGTCCGGACGCAGCGGGCACACGACCTTGTCGGCCTCGGCGGCGAGCAGGTCGACCGCGTCCACGGCCCCGACCGGGACGGCGACCACGACCGCCGTCGCACCCATCCGCCGGGCCACGGCCACCGCCGCCCGGGCGGTCGCGCCGGTGGCGAGGCCATCATCGACGATGATGGCGATCTTCCCGGTCAGTGACAGCGGCGGACGCCTTCCCCGGTACGCGGATTCGCGACGGGAAAGCTCAGCCGACTCGGCCGCGATGACGCCGGCGATGTCGGACTCGGCGAGCCGAGCCTCGACGGCCGGATTGTGAACGACTACGCCACCCGGACCTAGCGCACCGAACGCCACCTCCGGCGACCATGGCACGCCGAGCTTGCGAACGACCAGGACATCCAGAGGTGCGCTGAGGGCGCCCGCGACCTGGGCGGCCACCGGAACGCCCCCGCGGACCAGGCCCAGCACCACCACGTCGTCGCGGCCCGCGTATCCGGCCAGCGCGCGAGCGAGGACTTCCCCGGCCTGACGCCGGTTGTCGTACGTCACACTTTCAGTGTCTACGCGAATGGGGCGGAATCCGCCTCCCGCCGCGGAAACTCGGCGGCAAAACGTCGGACCTGACGGATAGCGTCTAGTCCATGAGCAAGGCCCCCACGATTCTCCGCGACCGCCGCTTCGTCATGCTCTTCCTCGCCCGTACGTCGTCGGTGCTCGGAAGTGCGTTCGGACCGGTCGCGCTGGCCTTCGGCGTTCTCGCTCTGCCCGGCGCGACCGCGACGACACTCTCCTTCGTCACCGCCGCCGAGGCCCTCAGCATGGTCGTGTTCATGCTCGTCGGAGGCGTGGTAGCCGACCGGCTGCCACGATTTCGGGTGATGATGGCGGCCGATCTGGGCGCTGCGCTGGCCTGGGCATGGCTGGCCACAATGCTCATCACGGGCTGGGCGCCGCTGTCGCTGATGATCACTGCGTCGGCGTTCGCGGGCATGATGACCGCGATGTTCTACCCGGCCCAGACCGGTGCCATCCCCGAGGTGGTACCCGAGGCTCAGCTGCAGGCCGCAAACGGCCTGTTGCGACTCGGCATGAACGGAGCGCGGATCGGTGGCTTCGCCGTCGCGGGGGGAGCCGTCGCGCTGTTAGGGCCCGGCTGGGCGATGGCGCTCAACTCCGGCCTGCTCCTCGCATCGGCGTGCTTCACGGCCGCTCTTCGACTGCCTGTCGTACGGGCGGCCGATCGGACTCGGGCCGCCGGGATGCTCCGCGAGCTCCGCGAGGGTTGGCGGGAGTTCCGGTCGCGGCAGTGGCTCTGGGTCGTGGTCGCGCAGTACGCATTCGTGCTCATGGTTCTGCAGGGAGTCATCGGTGTGCTCGGACCGGTGGTGGCCGTGCAGCGGCTGGGTGGCTCGACCGGCTGGTCGGTCGTGCTCGCCGCCGAGTCGGTCGGCATGCTGCTCGGCGTCGCACTCGCGATCCGGGTGAAGCCCCGCTATCCGGTCCGGCTGGTGGTCATCCTGACCTTCCCGCTGGCGGGGCTCCCGCTCGCGCTCGGACTCGGCGCGCCGCTCCCGGTAATTGCGGCGGCATCCTTCCTCGGTGGGGTCGCGATCGACCTGCTCGTCGTCATGTGGGACACAACGATGCAGCGCGAGATTCCGATGGAGGCGCTCTCACGGGTCAGCTCATACGACGCCCTCGGCTCGTTCCTGCTCGGGCCGGTCGGCCTGCTCCTGGCCGGTCCGGCCGTGGTCGGGATCGGCGTCGATCCAGCGCTGCTCCTCAGCGCTGTCGTGATCACGCTCGCGTCGCTCGCCGCCCTCTGCTCGCCGGGCGTACGCACATTGCGGTGGTCGGCCCTACCGGTCCAGGTCAACGCGGCGCAGGTGCGCTCGATCGCGGCACGGGACCAGCAAACGCCCGCAACCCAGCCGGTACTGGCCGATTGCTGATCGGCGAAGTGACTCACCGCGGCCAAAGCCTGACCGGCTCACCATGCCACTCTGGGTGCCGGGATCGGCCGGGGGCGCAGCGGCGGAGCCCAGACGAAGAAGGCGACCGGATACAGGAGGTATCCGAACCGGGTCGACGGCAGCAGCAGCGTCACCGCCAACAGCGCCCAGCCGGAGAGGCGGGCCGCGGCCGCGGACGTACGGGGCGGCCGGCGTACCAGCACGATGACGATCCACGCCGCCGCGGCGGCGAGGAGTACACCGGCGACCGTCCGGCCACCCGGGCCAGCCGTCGAAATCAGGTGGCCGGGTAACGGCGACGCCGCCGGGGTGCTGACGAGCCCCAGGCCGAATGGGAAGGCGAGCACGTTCTCGGCTACCGCTCGTGGGTTGAGGACAAGCGCCGGCAGCGCCGTCGCGATGGGTAGACCAACAGCGGGGACGGCGTACCACCTCAGCCTGCGTTGGGTGAACGCGTGCACGCCGAGGATCACTGCGACGGGCCAGGCGAACAGCTTCAACGAAGCCGCCAAACCGACGGCGACCCCGGCGCCGGTAAGGCGACCGGTGGCGGCGAGCGCGAGCGCCAGCAAGCAGAACGCGAGTACCGGGAGATCGTCGCCCCCAGTGGCGAGGGTCAGGGCACACACGGGGAGCACGGTCGCCGCCTGTACCGCCCGGATCAGCGCGGCCGGGACGATGCCCGCTCGGCGCAACAGGGTCACGGCGACGGCGAGAGCCACCGCAGTGACCAGGGCGAACCACAGCCTCGCATCGCTCCACCATTCGGCGTGGTCATCCAGGGCTCTCGGGATGCCGAAGGCGGCCATCGCAGGCTGGTAGGGCAGGTACGCCAGCAACTGCTCCGCGACCGGTTTGGCGGCGATCGCTGCTCGGTCCAGGTACGGCGTGGCAGCTTCGATGAGCCGGCGCCCACCGCCCTCAATGACGATGACCTCCTCCTGCGCCCGCCCGATCTGGCCGTGGGCGCGCTGGACCGCCTCGACGACGAGCGGCACCAGAGCGGTCCCGACCCAGGCGAGAACGGTGACCACGGCTCGCGACGCCAGCGGCGGAGTATGGTGCACCGACCACCAGACGAGCTGGACCAGAACCGCGGCGGTGGCCACGGCGTAGAAACCGGTCGCGATGCGGCCCCACTCCCGGTGGGACTCGATGGTCGAGCCGATGGTCACGGCGGCGAACGCGGTGGAGAAGGCGTAGAGACCGAGATCCACCCAGAGCCCGTCGGCAGCCCTGTTCACGACGCCTGCCCACCGACGAAGCTTTCCCCTGGTCCGGCCGAGCGCGGTGCCGACGGAAGCGCTCTCTGCCCGCGTCAGCCACTGCCCCGCCACCCGCGCCAGTGTGTCAAACCCGCGCGGCCTCCGTGGCCGAAGAGGCGGCTCGTCCGCCGCCGCTCACCTCCTCGCGCTCGCGTCATACAACGCTACGATCGCGTCGTGGTCAGAAAGGCTCCCGTGGAGGACCGCGGCGACCGCGATCTCCGGGTGACCCCGCCTCAGCGCAGCGCCGCTGGCGTGCCGGGCGTCGTGCACGGGCTGGCCGACGGAATTCAGCAGATGGGCGTACGGCGAAGCACGCTCACCCTGCTGCGGGTCAACCAGACCAGCGGCTTCGACTGTCCGGGCTGTGCCTGGCCCGAGCCGCCGCCGGGCGAACGGGCCCACGCCGAGTTTTGCGAAAACGGGGCGAAGGCGGTGGCGGAGGAGGCCACTCTGCGCCGCATTACGCCGGAGTTCTTCGCCGCCCATCCGATCAGTGAACTGGCTGCCCGGTCAGACCATTGGCTCGGCCAGCAGGGCCGGCTCACCGAACCTATGGTTCGGCGCGCCGGCGCCGACGCGTACGAACCGATCGGGTGGAGCGAGGCCTTTGACCTCGTCGCCTCACGGCTCCGCGCTCTGGCCAGCCCGGACGAGGCGATCTTCTACACCTCCGGCCGTACGTCGAACGAGGCGGCCTTCCTCTGGCAGCTCTTCGCGCGCGCGTACGGGACGAACAACCTGCCGGACTGCTCCAACATGTGCCACGAGTCCTCGGGCCTCGCGCTCACGCAGACGATCGGCGTCGGCAAGGGAAGCGTCACGCTGGCGGACATCTATTTGGCGAAGCTGCTGGTCGTGGTCGGGCAGAACCCTGGGACCAACCACCCCCGGATGCTGACCGCGCTGGAGAAAGCAAAGCGCAACGGCGCACGGATCGTCGCGGTGAACCCGCTGCCCGAGGCGGGTCTGATCCGGTTCAAGAATCCGCAGACGCCACGCGGCGTGGTCGGCGGCGGCACCGCACTGGCCGACGAGTTCCTGCAGATCCGCGTCTGCGGTGACATGGCCCTGTTCCAAGCGATCGGCGCATTGCTACTGGAGTGGGGAGCGGTCGACAAGGACTTCATCGACCGGTACACGCTTGGCTTCGACGAGTACGCCGCGGCCCGGCGCACGCTGGACTGGAGCCAGGTCGACGCGTCGACCGGCCTGCTCCGGCCGCAGATCGCGACTGTGGCGCGACTCTTCGCGGAGTCGCCGGCGACGATCGTGTGCTGGGCCATGGGGTTGACGCAACAGCGGGCGTCGGTGTCGACGATCCGGGAGATCGTCAACGTGCAACTACTGCGGGGGATGCTCGGGCGACCAGGTGCCGGACTCTGCCCCGTGCGTGGTCACTCCAATGTGCAGGGTGACCGGACGATGGGGATCGTGGAGCATCCACCCCGGTGGATGCCCGAATTGGCGGGCCGACTGGGCTTCACCCCACCTGCCGCGTCCGGTGTCGACACGGTGGACGCGATCCGGGCGATGCGCGACGGACGGGCGAAGGTCTTCCTGGCGCTCGGCGGGAACTTCGCCGCCGCCACGCCGGACACTGCTGTCGGGGACGCGGCCTTGCGCGGCTGCGCGTTGACCGTCCACGTGGCCACCAAGCTCAACCGCACGCACGTCCGGCCGGGGACCGAGTCGCTGCTGCTGCCCTGTTTGGGCCGGACCGAACGCGACGTACAGTCGAGCGGGGAGCAGTTCGTGACCGTCGAGGACTCGATGTCGTCGGTGCACGCCTCGCGCGGGCGGCTCAACCCCGCTTCGCCCGCGCTGCGGTCGGAGGTCGCGATCGTGGCCGGTCTGGCCCGTACGGTGCTCGGAGATTCCCTTCCGTGGGCGCGATTCGCCGCGGACTACCGGGAGATCCGCGAGTGCATCGCCGCCGTCGTACCCGGGTTCACCGACTTCGAGGCGAGGGTCGCGGATCCGGGGGGATTCACGTTGCCGCACGGCCCGCGCGACGGGTTGACCTTCCCGACCGCGTCGGGGCGCGCCCAGTTCACCCTGAACGATCTGGCCGTCATCGAGCTGCCTGCCGGCAGGCTACTCCTGCAGACCGTACGCAGCCACGACCAGTACAACACGACGATCTACGGGTTGGACGACCGGTACCGCGGTGTCCACGGTGGACGGCGGGTCGTGTTCGTGAACCCGGCCGACCTGGAGCAGTTGGGCGTGCCCGATGGGTCCACAGTGGATATTGTCTCGGAGTGGCGGGATGGAACGCAACGTCGGGCCCCCGACTTCCGGGTCGTCGGGTATCCGACTGCGCGGGGATGCGCCGCCACCTACTTCCCCGAAGCGAACGTGCTCGTACCACTGGACTCGACCGCCGAGGGTTCGCAGACACCGACGTCGAAGCAGATCGTCGTCCGCCTCGAGCCGGCGACGCCATGATCTTGCCCCTATATAGGGGTACGACTATCCACGATCCACAGTTGTCCTCGGCACATGGTCGCCGGCGGGCGGGATGAGGGCAGCAATAGCGCTGGCTGCGTCTGGTACCGGCGTACCGCCGCCAACGGCGAGCCCCATCAGGTAGGCGGTGAGTGGAGCGGCCATGCGGTGGACGCCGTGGGCCACGTCGCGGGCCAGGTCGAGAATGAGTCCCTGGTCGACCAGCCTTGGATCGACCCGCAGGGTTGCGCAGACCTGTGCGGTCCATTCATCCAATGTCGGCATACGCCCACTCCTCGGCTCGGCGAAGATCATCCTCAGTGTCACAGTCGAACCAGGCCCGACCGTCCACCGCAACCAGTTCGACGTTCAGTCCGTCCACAGTGTCCCGAACCGATGCCCCTGGTGTGGCGGCGGCCAACCGGGGCGCGAGCCGGTCCCGTACCCAGACCCCGCAGAGCCACTGTGGACGGTTCGCGTCGTCGACGAGTACGGCCCCGTCGACATTCGACGTGTGGATCCGGTCGTGAAGCGTTGACACCACGCCGGCGGTGACAAAGGGCAGATCCGCGGCGAGCAGCGCCACATGTAGGGCTGTGGCGGTGACTGAGAATCCAGCCTGAGCCGCTGCGACCGGACCACCGCCCGGCGGCTCCTCGTGCGTGAGGCCGACACCCGTGGGCAGCAACGACGCGAGCGACGCCGGGCCGACCACGACGATGGGGTCGGCCGTGCGGACCGACTCGAGCACCCGGCTCAACATGGCCACGCCGCCGACGCGGAGAGCGGCCTTGTTGACGCCGCCCATCCGCCGGGCAGCGCCACCGGCGAGCACCACGGCGGCGAGGTCCATCACGCTTGAAGACTATCGGTGCAGACCGGTTAGCCTCGGCTGTGCCGGTCGTACAGTCGGGCCCGCAGAGCGGGCGAGGCCCAAGGTCGCTGCGTCTGCGAACGGTGGTCGGAGGGTGCAGCCGGGTTCTGGGGCCGAGCGGAGGATCGGCGTCGTGGTGCGACGTGCGTCGCCTCACGTCGTTGTTCGTTCGACCACAGCGATCGTGACGAAGGGGTCTATCGCGAGACGCGGCCAGCGACGGTGACGCGGCCCGCGGCCGTGCGCGCGGAGCGCGCAGCGTCTCTGTGCCTGCGTTCGGCCGGGGGTGAAGAATGGTGTCATGGGCAGGGTGACCGACCGGCGTGAAGTGACGCGAATCGAGGTGCGCCCGGCACCGGCGGCAGCCTATGGCCACGCCTGCTCCGGCGCGACAGCCGAAAGCGAGGCGCGCCATGACCTCGCGGTACACCCCATCGCCGACGACGGGCCCGCGACGCCCGTCACGGCGACCGACGGCCGGTCCGCGACGCCCGTCACGGCGACCGACGGCCGGTCCGCGACGCCCGTCACGGCGACCGACGGCCGGTCCGCGACGCCCGTCACGGCGACCGACGGCGGGCCGACGCCCGTCACGGCGACCAGGACGATCGTCATGGATACGCTCGCGGGCGAGGAGCCGCTCGAGGTCCGGGTCGGCCGCCCGGGGGTTTCGCATGCCCCGCTCGCCGTGACGATGCGGACCCCTGGAGACGACATCGACCTCGCGCTGGGGTTCCTCCTCACCGAAGGGATCATCGGCGCCGCCGATGACGTGGTCACCGCTCAGCTCTGCGCCGGGACCGATGAGCCGAACAGTTACAACGTGGTCGATATCGCCCTTGCGGGGCACGTACCCCAACCGGACACCAACCCGGCACGGGCGTTCTACACGACCAGTTCGTGCGGGGTGTGCGGCAAGGCCAGCATCGACGCCGTACGGACGACGTCGCGCTTCGATGCCGCGAGTGACCGGATGACCGTGACGACCGCCACGCTGGCCGCATTGCCTGACCGGCTCCGAGCCGCTCAGCGGACGTTCGACCGGACCGGCGGGCTGCACGCGGCCGGACTATTCACGGCCGGCGGCGACCTCGTCTGTGTCCGGGAGGACGTCGGGCGGCACAACGCCGTTGACAAGGTCGTCGGTTGGGCCGTGCGCGGTGGCCGGCTCCCGTTGGCGGGACACGTGCTCCTGGTGAGCGGCCGGGCCAGCTTCGAACTGGTACAGAAGGCGTCCATGGCCGGCGTGCCGGTCCTGGCGGCGGTCTCTGCACCGAGCACCCTCGCGGTGGACCTGGCGGCCGAGGCGGGGCTCACCCTGGTGGGCTTCCTGCGCGGCGCGACGATGAACGTCTACGTGGGCGCCGACCGGGTACTCGCTTGAGTCTCCGTGGTGACCGAGAGTCCATCGTGGACGGCCCGTTTCGCTCGGGAACGTGTCGCACGAGTGATGCCGGCAAGCCCTGCTCCATCAGGTTCTCAACGACGTGGCCGAGGGCATAGTGGGGGTCGGCCTCGAAGACCCGGTCCAGCGCCAGCCGGGCGAGCGCCAGCTCCCCGCGTTGCCAGGCGGCGACGGCGAAGAGAGTGCCGGGCGCCGGCACCAGGTCGGGCACGCACCGGCGCAGGACGTCGAGCCACAGCCCGCGATGGAACGCTACAGCAGCACGGGTCTCACCGAGGCGCGCGAGCGCCACATCCGTGACCTCGGACCAGCATGCGAGCACCGACAACCAGGCGGCCTCGTCGTCATCGAGGCGCCGGTCGAACCGCTGCGCCCGCAGGCCCGCGGCGAGCGCGGTCTGGGCGGCCCGTACCATTCGCGTCCTCAGATCCTCCTCTCCCCGAGCATCGGCGATCAGCTCGTGCAGCCGGGCGTGGCTGCGCTCGGTCGCCTCCGCCATGGCGACCCGAGCCTGCCCTGACACCGGGTTGACCTGGTCTTCGTACGCCGCACGGTCGGGGAGTACCGACAGCCCCGCCAAGGTCGCCTCGGCAGCCACCCGGCTGCCACGTACGTCGTACGGGGTGCCCTCCAGCGGGCAGCACAGGGGATCGTCGCAGACGTAGGACCAGTACCTGCGACCGTCGGCCCGCAAGGCCTCGACAAGTGTCACGCCGAGCTGCCCCAGGCCGGCAGATAGCCACGACACCATCGGCCGGACGCGTTCGTCAGGCCCGTACGCCACGAGGATCGCACCATCGACCGGCGTATCCCGTAGCACCGTCTGCAGTCCTTCGGCGCACGTCCGGGCGGCCTCCTCGTGCTCCGGGAGCTCCGCGCGGAGGGTGACGATGAGCTCGCGGTCGTGCATGCCGACGACGACGAGGCTCTCGTCCGGGTGGTAGCCGATGAGGTACGGGATGGCGCCCAGCACATCGACGGGTTCACGTAGGCGGAGCTGGAAATCCCCGTCCGGCGGTGCCGCGTCGGGATCGGTTCCGTAAGTCATGGTTGCCGAGCGTGCCGGTGGTGCGGAGTGATCGGAAGACCCGATCGCCAGCCTGTGGACAACCCGCCCGGCTGTGGACAAACTCAGGTGTCGAACCGCAGGTGGTGCAGCTCGAGTGTGGAGTCCGGACCGGCCGGCGTCGCTGGCGATGCCCCGAGGTCGTAGGCGAGGGTTACCGTCGCCACGGTGTCGAAGCCAGCCGCGTGCAGGCTACGTAGGGCAACCTCATCGCGGACCGACGGGGAGACGGTCAGCCGCCGAAGGCCTCGGCGACGGGCCTCGTCGACGACTTTGCCCAGGAGGGCGCGGCCGATCCCCCGGCCGCGCATGCCGTCGGCGACGACCACCGGGTCGACCTCGCCGGCGCGACCGTCAAGCATGAGTCCAATGAACCCGACGACGCCCCGCCCGGCTTCCGCCACCCACATTCCCGAGAGGTTGAGCTGGGTCAGGTACTCCTCGAACCCGGCACCCGCATCGGTCTCTCGGCTGGCCTCGCCATACAGGCTCTGCTGATGGCGGATCAGCTCGGCCCACAGTCGTCGACAGTCGTTGTGGTCGGACGGCCGGTACGGTCGGATGGTCACTCCGGGCATGGTGCGCGCCGACGCCAATGTCTCGGTCATACCGCCTCGCCTCCGCGCTCGTTGCGCTCCTCGGGCCTGGCGGCCCTGCGATGCTCACTCGCTGTCGGCTCGGTCATACCGCCTCGCCTCCGCGCTCGTTGCGCTCGCCGGGCCTCGCTGTCGGCTTGGTCATACGGTCATGCTTACCGCACCGGCTCGGCGATGGACACCCTTTACCGCCGGTGTCGCTAGGCTAATCGTCGTGGACCTGGCCTATCTGCGAGACCATCCACAGCAGCTGTCCACATTTCTGCGGCACCAGCGCATCCGCGAGACGCCAGTCCGCGGGGGCTCGATCTGCAAGGCCAGCCGGCTCACCCTGGAGGATGGTGCATCCGTCTTTTTGAAGTTCCTCAACGACCCGACCGCGGGCACTCCCGACGCTCCGCCGAATTTCTTCGAGGCGGAGGCGCAGGGTCTGGCCTGGCTGCGTGAAGCTGGCGGAGCGCCGGTCCCTGAGGTGGTGGCGGTTCAGCGTGGCCTGCTAGCACTCGAATGGGTCGAGCCCGGCCGTCCGGGGCCCCTCGCCGCCGAGCGGTTCGGACGGGACCTGGCGGCGACGCATCGCGCGGGCGCCGAGGCGTTCGGCGCACCGTGGCCGGGGTACATCGGAATGCTGCCGCAGCCCAACGACCCGCGCCAGGATGGGTGGCCGGAGTTCTTCGTCGAGCAGCGGCTGCTCCCGCATCTGCGTACATCGGCCGAGCGCGGCGCTCTCGCAGACAGGGACGTATCGCTGGTGGAGCGTGTGCTTTCGCGGATCGATCAGATCGCGCCACCGACGGAACCCCCGGCCCGGCTGCACGGGGATCTCTGGCCCGGCAACGTGCTGTGGGGGATCGATGGTCGGGCATGGCTGATCGACCCGTCCGCACACGGTGGACATCGGGAGACCGACCTCGCCCAGCTGGCCCTCTTCGGCGCGATTCCTTATCTGGAGAGGGCCCTGGCGGCATACAACGAGGATTGGCCGCTCGAGGACGGGTGGCGCGAGCGGGTTCCGCTGCATCAACTGCACCTGCTTCTGGTGCATACGGCTCTCTTCGGCTCGGCGTACCGCGACAGTGTGGTGGCAGTTGCCCGGGCGGCGCTGGCCATCTGATCCGACGAGGTGATGTAACGGGGTAGTAGTGGCGCTAGTGTCGAAGGATGTTGCCAGCGCAGCGACTCGTCGACCAGTTCGGTCGCGTCGCCACCGACCTCCGGGTATCCCTCACCGACCGTTGCAATCTGCGCTGCACCTACTGCATGCCGGCCGACGGCCTGGAATGGCTGCCGAAGCCGACGCTCCTGTCTGATGCTGAGGTCGGCTGCCTGGTACGGATCGCCGTCGAGCAGCTGGGCGTCACCGAGGTCCGGTTCACCGGCGGCGAGCCATTGCTACGCCCCGGCATCGCCGACATAGTCCGGGCGGCCGCGGCACTACGCCCGCGCCCGACCCTCTCCGTCACGACGAACGGCATCGGTCTTCCCCGCGTCGCCGGTCCGCTGGCGGCAGCGGGGCTCGACCGGGTCAACGTGTCCGTGGATACGCTGCGTCCCGACCGGTTCCAGGCGCTGACCCGCCGGGACCGTCTCGACGAAGTGTTGGAGGGCCTGCGCGCAGCCGATGCCGCCGGTCTGCGGCCGGTGAAGTTGAACGCCGTCCTCATGCGTGGAATCAACGACGACGAGGCGGTGCCGTTGCTGCGATTCGCCGTGGACCACGGGTACGAGCTGCGATTCATCGAGCAGATGCCGCTCGACGCACAGCACGCGTGGCGTCGCGACGACATGGTGACCCAACCAGAGATCCTCGCCGCGCTGCGCACGGAGTTCATGCTCAGCGATGACCCGCGCGAACGGGGGGCGGCTCCGGCCGAAACGTTCCTTGTGGACGGTGGTCCGCTGCGGGTCGGGGTGATCGCAAGCGTCACCCAGCCCTTCTGCGGCGCGTGCGACCGGACCCGTCTCACCGCCGACGGTCAGGTGCGGAACTGCCTGTTCAGTCAGGAGGAGACCGATCTGCGGGGGTTGCTGCGGGACGGCGCTCCCGACGATGTCATCGCCAAAGCCTGGCGCGACGCTATGTGGGGCAAGCGGCCCGGCCATGGCATCGACGATCCGTCGTTCCTGCAGCCGGCCCGGCCTATGTCGGCCATCGGCGGCTGACTCCGCGGCACCGGCCCCATGCCGCGGCCCGTGCCCGCGGCCGCCGCGAGATTCGGCCACAGTTGCCGGTATATACCGATCGACGTATCGTGACAGGATGACGACGCCGCTTCGGGAACCTACGTTTCTCATCCTCACCGCACTCGCCGACGGGCCGCGGCACGGGTACGGCGTCATCCAGGATGTAGCGAGCCTCTCGTCCGGCCGGGTCACGTTGCGGGCCGGCACCCTGTACGGAGCCCTGGATCGACTGGTGGAGCAGGGCCTCGTGGCGGCCGACCGGGAGGAGATCGTCGATGGCCGCCTGCGTCGGTACTACCGGCTCAACGATGATGGGGCCAACCTCCTCGACGTGGAGGCCCGGCGGCTTGCCGCCAACGCCGAGGCCGCGGCCTCCCGACTGCGTCGCCGCTCCCGCCAGCGCGCCCGACTCGCCAGCCCATGAGCCGCGATCTGGAGCGGCAGGTCCGCCTCGTGCTGTATGCGTACCCGGCCGGTTACCGGATCCGCCGCGGCGACGAGATCGTGGCGACCCTGCTGGATTCGGCCCAGCCGGGCCAGCGCCTTCCCCACCCGGCGGACGCGGCCGACCTGATTTGGGCCGGTCTGCGCGAACGCCTCAACATGGCGGGACCCGCGATCTCGGCCGGGGCCGCGGTCGCCGCGCCGTTCGCGCTGGCTGTTGCGGCCGGCGTCTCCGGCTTCCTATGGTGGCGGGTCGAGCCGGTGACCCTCCACACAGGATGGTCATACCAGACGCTCGGCCCGGTCATGTACGCGTCGTGGCTGCTGGCTTTGGCCGTACGGGTGGTCCGGCCGGTGTCGGCTCGGGCGGCGATCGCCACAGCGATCGGGCTCACGGTGGCGATTCCCCTCGCCGCCGCGCCGCTGCCGATCGAGCGGCCTCCACTGTGGACGGTCATGCTGCTGGCGGGCCTCGGCCTGCTGGCACTGTGGGGCGGACCGGCCACAGTGGACGAGCGGCAAACGTAGCTTGTCGGCGCTATCGCGGTCTGTGCCGTCGCCGCCGCCGTTCGCGCCGTGTGGCCACCGCATGGCGCGGCCGCCGGGTACTACCAGCCGCGAGAGGTCGGCGTCGTAGTGGCCATGACCGCGGCGGTCGTTCTCGGTCTCGCCCTGGGCCGTCCGTCCTCAACGGAAGGAGCCGCCTGCCCGGTTACCGCGGCGCGGCCGGGTTGGCTCGCGGCCGCGGCTCTGCTGGCGGTCCCGGTGACGTGGCTCGGCCCGTATGCCGCCGCCCCGCCCTTCGGCCGGCTCGCCGAGGTTCTGCTCGCTCATGCGCCGCCGTGCTGGCCCTGCTCTGGCTCGGGCATCGTGACCCGGTACCGGCGACCTCGAGTCGTCTCGCCCCGACTGCGAGCGCGACCCTGGGCTTCGCCGCCGGCGTGGGAACCTTCTTGGAGTTCGCCGGTTCGAGCCCGTACGCCACCCGTACAGTCGTCCTGCTCGCACTCGCGGGGGGTTTCGGTACGGTGGCCGCCCGAAGGCTTCGTGTCGGCTGGTGTGCCGCGGCTGCGCTCACCGGGGCTGCCGCGGCCTGGTCGGTGGCCGTGTACGCAAACGGCTGGACGGCGCAGGGATGGAGCCAGCCGTCCCAGACCTCCGACCTCGTGGCAACACTCGCGTTCCTACCGCTGAGCGCATGTGTGGTGGCGGACGCGAGGGTGCTGTTCTCAAACGGGCAACTCGCCCTGGTCCGAACGTCCGCGGCGGCCTCGCTCGGTGCGGCCCTCGGCTGGTTGGTGCCGGCCACGTTCCCGTACGTGGTGAGTTGGCTTCCCCAACTCGCGGTCCTGCTCGCCTGTCTCATGGTGGCGGCGGTATCGGGCCACATCGCTCGGGCTGCCCCCTGGCCGGTCGGCCGCCGGCTGCGGCAGGATGGTCGGGTGGTGACCGTCCGGTACTTCGCCTCCGCCCGCGCGGCGGCTGGGGTCGCTGAGGAGACGCTCGATGTGCCGACGCTCGCCGCTCTGCGCAAGGAGCTTGTGGCGCGAAGCGATCGGCTTGCCCGGGTAGTCGGTGTGGCGAGCTTTCTCGTCGACGGGCAGGCGTGGCGCGAGCCCGACGCGGCCCTGCCCGCATCCTGCACGGTCGATGTCCTGCCGCCCTTTGCCGGAGGCTGAACCGCATCACAGCGTCGGCGGCTGAGACAGGACTGCCGACCAAGATCTGGGTACGACACCACGTGCAGCGTCGGCTCGGCTGCGGTCACGGTCGGTGTAGCCAGTTGACCTCGGGACTCACGCTACGTATTCACCCGCCCCGACACGCCCGGCCAGCCCGTAAGCGGGGCGTCGATGCGGCAAGATGCGCCTGTGCCCTCGACGGAGTCCGAGCCGTGGATCGCCGATCTCCATATTCATTCCAGGCATTCGCGCGCGTGCAGCCGCGACCTCGATCTGGAGAACCTGGCCTGGTGGGCGCAGCGCAAAGGGATCCGCGTGCTCGGCACCGGTGACTTCACCCATCCTGGCTGGTTCGATCATCTGCGGACGAACCTGCGGCCGGCCGAGCCAGGATTGTTCCGGCTGGCGCCCGACCGGGAACGACACATTGCCGATCTGCTGCCCGCGACCGTACGGATTCCCGTGCGGTTCATGCTCTCCGTCGAGATTTCCACCATCTACAAACGTGGCGACCGTACACGTAAGGTGCACCACCTGATCTATCTGCCGGATCTCGCCGCCGCTGAGCGCTTCAACGCACGTCTCGGCCATGGCCCCCGCGGTCTCGGCGGGAACCTCGGCTCGGACGGGCGGCCGATCATCGGCCTCGACTCGCGGGACCTGCTGGAGGTGACTCTCGAGTCCAGCCCGGACGGCTTTCTCGTACCGGCGCACATCTGGACTCCGTGGTTCTCAGCGCTGGGATCCCGGTCGGGCTTTGATTCCATCGCCGACTGTTACGCCGATCTGGCCGGCCATATCCGCGCAGTCGAGACCGGGCTGAGTTCCGACCCGGAGATGAACTGGCGGGTCGCGAGCCTCGATCGGTACCAACTGGTGTCCAATTCGGACGCTCACTCACCCCAGGCGCTCGCGCGCGAGGCGACGTATCTCACGACGGCGTTGGAGTACGCGTCGATCAGGCGCGCTATCGAGTCCGGCGATGGTCTACAAGGGACAGTCGAGTTCTTCCCCGAGGAGGGCCGCTACCACGCCGACGGACACCGCGCGTGCGGCGTCCGGTGGGAACCCGGGCAGACCCGTGAGGCGGGCGGGGCCTGCCCCGAGTGCGGAAAGCCGCTCACCATCGGCGTCCTGCACCGGGTCGAGGAACTGGCCGACCGGCCGCCCGGCTACCGACCGGCGGGACGCCCTCCCGTCACGCATCTGCTCCAACTGCACGAGGTGCTCGGTGAGGTCCTCGGGGTGGGGGCAAAGGCTCGGGGAGTCGAGGCGCTCGCCGCTCGACTGGTGGCGGCGCTCGGGTCGGAGCTGGGTATCCTTACCCGCGTCCAGCTGGACGACATCGTACGGGTCGGCGGCGAGCTGATCGGCGAAGCGGTCGCCCGGTTGCGCCGCGGCGAGGTCTACCGCCAGCCTGGGTATGACGGCGAGTACGGTGTGATCCGACTCTTCGACCCCGCCGAGGTGCGCGGCCGTACCGACGCGCTCTTCGACGTAGAAGCGACCGTACGCAATCGGGGTCCGGCACCCCGGCTACACCGCCCGCGAGGCCGCGAGCGGGGCAACAAACTCAGCCCGCGGCAACCGGAGCCACCGCCGCCTCCACTCGCCGCGCCGCCATCGCCGCACCGGCCATGGGAACCGATGCTGGCCGGTATGGAGGAGGTCGGCACCGGCCTGCTCGACCGGCTCGACGCCCTGCAGCGGGTCGCCGCCTCGGCCTCGCCCGGACCCCTGCTCGTGGTGGCGGGACCGGGTACCGGCAAGACCCGTACGCTCACTCATCGCATCGCGTACATCTGCGCGGAGCTGCGCGTCCTTCCGCAGCAGTGCCTCGCGATCACGTTCACCCGGCGGGCCGCGGAGGAGATGCGAGCCCGCCTGCTCGACCTGATGGGCTCCGACTCGGCCCTGGTGACGGTGGCGACCTTTCACTCGCTCTGCCTGTCGTTGCTGGCCGAGCATCCGGCGGCGGCCGGCCTCTCGCCGGGATTCGCGGTCGCCGACGAGGCGACCCGCGCTTCAGCACTCGACGCGTCGGCTGGGGATGAGCACGCGTTTGCCAAGCTGCTTCGGGAACAGAACCTGGTCGACCTGGACGAACTCATCCCGATGACGCTTGCGCTGCTGCGCGATGACCCGGTGCTCGCCGGCCAGCTGCGTTTCCGGTGGCCGTGGGTCTTCGTCGACGAGTACCAGGATGTCGACGCCGGCCAGTACGAGCTGGCGCGGTTGCTCACGAAGGCCGACGGGAACATCTATGCGATCGGCGACCCGGACCAGTCCATCTACTCGTTCCGGGGCGCCGACGTCGGCTACTTCCTCCGGTTCCGGCAGGACTTCCCCAATGCCCGCGTGGTACGGCTGACCCGCAACTACCGCTCCTCTGCGCCCATCATCGCGACGGCCTCGCAGGCGATCGCGCCGAGCTCCCTCGTCCGGGGTCGCCGGCTCGACCCGGCCCGGCTCGACCCGGACGCGCCGCTGGTCGGCCTGCACACGGCCCTCTCGCCGGTGGCCGAGGCCGAGTGGGTGGTCCAGACCATCGACGAGTTGATCGGCGGCGTGTCACACCGGTCCTTCGATACCGGCGGCGTGGACTCCCGTGCCGGCCTGCGGGAGGCACTGTCCTTTTCGGACATCGCCGTGCTCTACCGGACGGACGCGCAGGCGGCTCCGATCGTAGACGCGTTGACCCGGGCCGGAATCCCGGTCCAGAAGCGCTCGCACAACCGGCTTGCGTCGCGCCGGGCGGTCGGCGAGATCACCCGGGAGCTGCGCTTCACCCCGAGCCCATCGGGCAGCCTGGTCGACCGGGTGCGGGCCGCCGGCCGGGCGCTGGCCGCGGGACGACCCCGACTGTTCGAAGTGGACGGTCCGGCACCGACGACCCTCACCGGGGCGGAGGTCTACTCGGCGGTCGAGCTGATGCTGTCGTTGGCCGCACGGTGCGGCGATGACCTGGACGCTCTACTGCAAGGCATCGCGACCGGGGCCGAGGTCGACACGCTCGACCCGCGGGCTCAGGCCGTGACGCTGCTGACCCTGCACGCCTCGAAGGGCCTGGAGTGGCCGGTGGTCTTCGTCGTGGGATGCGAGGATGACCTGCTTCCACTCCGCCTGCCCGGGCAGTCGCTCGACGACACCGTGGTGGCCGAGGAGCGGAGACTGTTCTTCGTGGGGCTGACCCGCGCACAGAGCCGCCTCTTCCTGTCGCACGCGTCCCGCCGGACCCGGCATGGGGCGGCTCGCCAGCCGGCTCGTACGCCCTTCCTCGACCCGGTTGATCCCGGCCTGATGGCACGGCTCGGGACCGCCGCGGATGATCCTGGCGCTCCCCGGCACCGCCAACTCCGGCTGCTCTGAGAGGTGCCCTCTGAGAAGCGGCGCCCTGGCTGGCCGGATGACGCTAGCGTGACAAATCGGTGAGTGTGGGGAACGAGCACGACCCGTGGGCGCGGACGCGTCGAGCGAGTAGCGTCAACGCCCGGGTTGGCTGGCCGAGCCAGGAGGAAAGATGACGACGCCGCAGCCGCCGGGCGGGGGACAGGAGGGCACGCCCGGCTACCCGCAGCCGCAGGACCCGTGGAGCGGGTACGAGCCGGGGCTGGCATCGGCACCGACGAATCCGATAACCCCGCAGTACGACCCCTACGGGCCGACCGTTCCCGCCGGACTCCTCGAGCAACCCACCGCACCGCCGCAGTTCCCGTACCCCCAGCCGCCCCGGGGCAGCAACGCGGGAGTCGTCGCCCTCGTCGTGGTCCTCGTCATGGCGCTGGGCGGTGGCGGCGGCTACGCCGCGTACCGGTATGTCACGACTCATCGGACAGCCGGGACGGGCGCGAACCCAACCCCGTCGATCACCACGCTCAGCACGCCCAACGTCTTCCCGTACACGGCGAAGGTGGGCGACTGCGTGATCAATGTGGGAACCGTGCGCAAGCCGAGGATGGCGCCGTCCGCCTGTTCCGCGGCAGGCTCGTACACCATCGTCAGGATCGCCCATGGTGCGTCCATCCCGTTCGGTCCCAACGGGAGCTTCGACACCGAAACGACCAGCGCCCAGGTCTGCCAAGGGATCGACTTCCAGACCTGGTACGGCTACCAGGTCGATGACCCCAATCTCAACCTGTTCTTCTGCATGACCGACAACTAACGCCTGTGACAGGCCGTCAGGGCGAGTTGACCCATTCGTCGGCGCCGTCGCTGAAGATCTGGTGTTTCCAGATCGGAAGACGAGCCTTGACCTCGTCGACAAGGCGGCCACAGAGCGCGAACGCCTCGGCGCGGTGAGCGGTCGATACTGCGGCCGCCAGGGCGATATCGCCGACCGCCAGCTCGCCGATGCGATGCGAGACGGCCAGCCCCCGTACGGCGGGGTCCTTGGCGATGTCGGCTGCTACCTCGGCGATGACCGCCGCGGCGGTGGGGTGGGCCTCGTAGACGAGCCGGTCCACGCCCCGACCGCCGTCAGAGTCGCGGACGACACCGGCGAACGAGACGACCGCGCCGGCCCCGGCGTGCCTGACGGCGGCCTCGTGGGCGGCGACATCGAGCGGGGCGTCGGTCAGGGCGGTGATGATGTTCACGGGCGTTCTCCGATCACCATCGGCAACGGTACGAGCGGTACGGATGAGCCTGGCTCGCCCTGGGTGCCCGGTGCGATGACCGCGAACCCGTCGGCCCGGACCAGGCCACGCAGCATGGCCGAGCCCGAGTGCGGTAGCGGATGGGCCAGCCCCGATGACTCGATCCGTACCAGGGCGAGGTGGGTCTGGTCCCCGCGACCGGAGACGAACTCGCCGAGGGTCACCTGGGCCAGGCCCGGCTCGGCTCGTCCGGCGAGCCCGGCCAGCAGCGGCGCGACGAGGGTGACCAGGGCGACGATCGCCGACTGGGGGTTACCGGGCAGCCCGGCCACGTAGGCCGTGCGGCCGTCGGGTCCCGCACCGGCTACCTCGGCCAGCAGCATCGGGAACCCGGGCCGAACGCCTACGGTGTTGGCGATGTAACGGGCGCCGAGCTCGGCGAGCGCGGGGTGGAGATGATCGACCGGTCCGTGCATCGTGCCCCCGGTGGTACAGACGACGTCCGCGACGGCGAGGGCGGCGCGGATCGCCTCGACATGGGCGTCGAGCGTGTCCTTCACAGGTCCGCGCGGGTCGAACCCGGCGACGGTGGCCGCCCCGTACCGTCGCAGCCAGCCCGGCACCTGGGGTCCCAGCGAGTCGCGGACCCTACCCTGTCCGGGCGGTCCGGCGACCAGCAGCTCGTCGCCGAAGACCACCACGGCGACCCGCGCTGCCGGGACGACGCTGAGCGTGTCGTAACCGCAGGTCGCGGCGATCCCGACGACGCCAGGGGTGAGCGCGGTGCCGGCCGGGAGCAGCTCGTCACCCTTGCTCGCCTCGTCGCCGGGCTCCCGCCACTCGCGGACCGACCGGCCGGCTCCGCTGATCCTTCCGTCCGGTTCCACAGTGGAGTCTTCGATCCGGACGATCTGGTCCGCCCCGCTGGGGACCATCGCCCCGGTGGCGATCTCCACGCAGTCGCCCGCATCGAGATCCGCCGCGACCTCGCCGGCGAGCACGCGACCGGCCACGTGCCAGGGTCCGGGTCCACGGGTCGCGTATCCATCCACACTGGACGTAGGAAACGCCGGAAGGTCGGTGAGAGCCACGAGCGGGCGGGCCAGGGTGAGCCCGTCGGCGCGCTCGAGCGGGACTTCGACCGCCGCTGGCATCGCGGAACGGCCGGCGGCGTGAGCGGCCGCTCGAGCGGCTCCCCAGGACGGTGCGGCTTCTGCGTGAGACACGTTCCTCCTACCGATGATCGCCGCCATGCAGCTGCTCCACGGCGTGGCCCAGGATCGGCCCCAGGACCGCGAGTCCATCACGGGCGCCGCCGGTGGAGCCGGGCAGGTTCACCACTAGAGTCCCGGCTGCGACGCCGGCCAGACCTCGGGAGAGCGCGGAGGCTGGTACCCGGTCGCGCCCGTACGCCCGGATCGCTTCGGCGATACCCGGAATCTCGTAGTCCAGCACGGCCCGGGTTACGTCGGGAGTTCGATCGGTCGGCGTGATACCCGTGCCACCGCTGGTGATAACCGCGTCCACGCCATCGGCGACGGCCTCCCGGAGCGCCTGCTCAACCGGGTCACCGTCGGCCACAACCACGGGTTCATCGACGTCGAATCCGAGCTGGCGCAGGCCAGCGACGAGGATCGGCCCGCTCGTGTCGGCGTACACGCCGGCCCAGGCCCGGTTCGAGGCGACGATGACCCGGGCTCTCACGCTGGTCGCTCCCACACTCCGGTCTTGCCGCCTTCCTTGCGCAGTACCCGCACGGAGTCGATACTCGCCGCCGGGTCGACCGCCTTCACCATGTCGATGACCGTGAGGCCCGCCGTCGCGACGGCGGTCAGCGCCTCCATTTCCACCCCGGTCCGGTCGGCCGTGCGTACGGTCGCGGTGATGTCGACCGACGCGGAGCCGAGCGAAAGCTCCACCTCGACGCCGTGTAGCGCGATCGGATGGCAGAGCGGGACCAGGTCGGCGGTGCGTTTGGCACCCATGATCCCGGCGACGCGGGCGACCCCGAGCGCGTCGCCTTTCGGCAGGGCGTCGCTGGCCAGCAGCGAGATGACCTCGGCGGTGGTGCGGACCGATCCGGCCGCCACCGCCCGACGAACCGTCACGTCCTTGCCGGCGACGTCGACCATGCGGGCCGCGCCCGTGTCGTCAACGTGGGTGAGCTGGGCTGGGCGTTCGTCCACGGCCCGAGGGTACGCCGGCCCACCGGCCTGGTGCTTCGTGCGTACCGCCACGAACGTCACCGCGCCGGCACTGTCCGCTGTGGTCGGTCGTCGAGGCGTGGGCGTAGCGTTTGTCCCTCACTCCGTGAGTTGAGCTAGCGCCTGGAGGGAGGTGGATCCGGTGGAGGAGTGGCTGTAGTCGTCATGGATCGAGAGATGTGGTACGTCAAGTCGTGACGTGACCGCTCTGTCCCACCGTGCGCGCGCCGCCTACGCTGGCACCCGGGCTGGGCGAGTGCGCCCGGATGTCAACAGTTCGATGCGCCGGAAGGGCGGCGTGGTGGCGACACGTGAGCGGGTGCTGCGCTGGCTCGTGGGTAGCGTCATCCTGCTCGCCGCACTGGTCAGCGGGGCCTTCCTGGTACAACGCCACGATCCTGCCGACGACACCTTCCGATGGCTGCTGCCGGCGCTGACCGGCATGGTCGCGGTCTCCAGTTCGGCGGTCGTCCGGGTTCGGTTGCGCTCGACCGTCATAGGTACCACGTGGATCGATGCCGCGATCCTCATCTGCGTCGTCTACCTGCCACCGGCCTGGGTCCCACTCTGCGTCGGAACCGGCGTACTGGTGGCCAAACTGCTGATGCGCGTCACGCCGATCAAGGCGGCGTACAACGCCTCAAAGGACGCCCTCGCCGCGTCGGCCGCGGTGGCCGTCGCGCTCGCGCTCGGCGTCGCCCACCCCACCGATCCGCTCGCCCACGTCGCCCAGCTCTTCACGGTAGCCCTCGCCGCCGGGGTCACCGAGTACCTCATCGGCGTACCAGTCCTCGCGCTCGCTTCCGGCATGTGGTGGAAGCGGATTCTCTGCAACGGCGGCCTCACCAAGCCCGCCGGCTTCCTCGGGAAGTTCGGCGTGGCCGTGCTGACGCTGTGGTTGCTCGGCAAGAACGTACGGCTCGTCGCCATCATGCCGTCGGTCGTGCTGTGCCTGCACCTGCTCTACGCCAGCCGGCTGCGCGCCGCCGCCGAACGCGCCGCCTGGCAACGTCTGGCCGCGACGACGGACGAGCTGAACAGCACCGACCTGGAGACCGTGCTGCGTACCGCGGTGGTCAATGCGGCGACCCTGTTCGAGGCGGATGAGGTGGAAGTCGTGCTCCGAAACGGAGCCGCCGGCCCGTACCTCGTGCGGGGCGGCTCAGCCGGAATCTCGTGGGCGGGCAACCCGACCGCGGCCCAGCCGCCCCCGGCGCTCGCCGGCGACAGCGTCACCGTTCCGCTGGGTGGCAAGGAGTCCGGGCCTGACCTGGGCGAGGTACGACTGAACTTCGCCGGTCCGGTGACACTCACCGACCGCGAACGCTTGACTCTCCGTACGTTCGTGGCCTCGCTGCGTACGGCGGTCCGCAACGCCGCCGCATTCACCGAGACCAAGCGTCTCGCGGCGCGCAGCGCCCAGGCGGCGGCGCGCGATCCGCTGACCGGTCTGTCCAACCGCCACTACCTGCAGGAGCACGGCGGCGATCTGCTCGGCCACCCGGGCCTGACCGCGCTGATCGTGCTCGACCTGGACATGTTCCGCGAGGTCAACGAGACCCTCGGGCACAAGGCCGGCGACCGGCTCCTGGTCGAGGTCGGCCGACGCCTCGGCCGTACCGGGTCCGGAGACGACATCGTCGCCCGCCTGGGCGGGGACGAGTTCGCCGCACTGTACCTCGGGTTGCCAACGGTGAGCGCCGCCGAGCAGAGAGCCCGAGAGTTGGTCGCCACCCTCGACGCACCCATCGACCTGGGCGACGTGCGGGTCCGGGTCGAGGCCAGCGTCGGCATGGCCCTCGTCGATGAGACCTTCGCCGCGGATCCCGCGGCCGACCCGCCGC
The DNA here is from genome assembly GCA_046728155.1 of Actinomycetota bacterium. GTDB lineage: Bacteria > Actinomycetota > Actinomycetes > Mycobacteriales > Micromonosporaceae > CAWDLX01. Next base: position 29,099 of record JBKPDY010000014.1, on the reverse strand, counting down.
TGCGGGAGTCGGGCATGGTCGAGCTGCTGCGCCGGGCCGATGTAGCCATGTACCAGGCGAAGCGGGGCGGCCCGGCGGTCGTGCGGTACGACGCCGCGTACGACACGGCCGACATCTCCCAGCTCATGCTCGGCGGCGATCTCCCGCGGGCGGTCGAGCAGCGGGAGTTCACCGTCCTCTTCCAGCCGATCGTCAACCTCGCCACCGGTCAGATGATCGCGGCCGAGGCGCTGGCCCGCTGGCACCACCCGGCGCGCGGCGACCTGGATCCGCGCCGGTTCCTCACCGCGGTGGAGCGCTCCGGCCTGCTTCCGGCCTTCGCCGACGCCGTACTCGATCAGGCACTGGCCACCATGGTCCGGTGGCGGGGACTTGGGCTGGCCGGGCCGGTAGCGGTGAACGCCTCGCCGCGCAGCCTGCTGGACCCGACCTTTCCGCGGCTGGTGGCGGACCGGCTCGCCGCTCACGGTGCACGCGGCGAGGATCTGGTGATCGAGCTGACCGAGTCGCTGACGCTGGGCCAGGTCGAGCTCGTCGGCGGCGTGCTCCGGGAGTTACGTGAGGCCGGACTCCGGCTCGCCCTCGATGACTTCGGCACCGGCTCATCGTCGCTGTCGATGCTGGCCAAGGTACGGGTGCACGAGCTGAAGATCGATCGCAGTTTCGTCGCCGCGATGGGCCACTCGCCGGAGGCCGCTGCTGTGGTCCGGTCCACGATCGAGCTCGGCCGGAGCCTGGGTCTGCTCGTCGTCGCCGAGGGAGTCGAGCGCGAGGAGCAGCGCCGGGAGCTGTGGCGGCTCGGCTGCCCGGCGGGGCAGGGCCATCTGTTCGCCCGGGGAGTCCCGGCCGAGGCGCTACTGAACCTTATCGAGCACGGCGTCGATGGCGTGCTGGGCCGGCTCTGCGAGCCGATCCACGGCTCTGCCGGCAATGTCATCGAGCTGCCACGGCCGCGCGGAGTCGAGTCCGCCCGCGGCTCCCAGGCTCAGTCGGCACCGGACGGCCGCTCCGGCATGGTGTAAGGCGGGGCCGCGCCTCGGACGGACTGGTCGGTAATGTTGGCCGACGAGCGGTACCAACCCTGCCCGAGGAGGGACCGTGACCACCGAGCCGACAGCGAGTGAGCATCGCAGGGCCGTTAGGCCTTTCCCGTGGCCCCAGCGGAGACTTTGGGCGCAGCGGAGCTGCTTCGGCGAGCTTGCGAGCCGAACAACGCGGCTCTTCGTGGGCTGGCAGCAGCGGAGCGAGCGCGGAGGCGAGGCGACATGACCGAGCTTCCGCCGCCATCCGAGCCGGCACTGCTGGATGACCCGGCGACCGCCGACCTCGCGGCGAAGGTCACCGAGTCGTGGAATGACTTCAGCAGCGCGTTGGGTAAGGCGCTCGGCGAACTGGAGGTGGGGGCGCGCCTCGACGTGACGGTCGACCAGACGGCGCTCGAAGGCGGCACTCCCATCTACGAGGTGAGCGCGGAATGTGTGGAGAGCGGCCAGCTGAGGGCCTATGCCATCGGAAACTCGATGCTCCCCGAGTCTCATCGGCTGTCCCGGGACGCGGTTGGCCAACTCGTTGCGCTGGGTTGGGTACCGCCCGGCGCGGGTCCGGCCAAGGATGAGCGGTATAGCATCGCGTTGCCGCAGCCGCAGTCGGCTCGTCTTGCCGCCGTGTTCACGCGGACGCTGCGCGACGTGTACGGGGCCCCGCACCCCGCCTTCCTCGTGTACGCGGTGGACACCGCCAAGCCGCCGAGCGCCGCGGAGTCTGACGCCGCGCTTCCGTCGCTGGGATCGGCCAGGCACATCACCGGTCCGGACGCGGGCGATGCCGACCTGCCGAGTCAGGCCGACCTGTCGGTGATGTCCCTCTCCGAACAGGTCGCCACCGTCCTCGCGGCGATCCTGAAGACGACGCCGGAGAGCCTTCCGGTGGATAACGACGGCGACTTCGGTATCCGGTCCGGGTCGGCGATGGTGTTCGTCCGGGTCCGCGAGGATCCACCACTGGTCGACGTCTTCTCACCGGTCCTGACCGAGGTGACGACAACCCCGCCGCTGCTCGTCCGGCTCTCCGAACTGACGGCCCGGTTGCCGATCGGCCGTCTCTACTGCGCGAACAACACGGTCTGGGCGTCCGTGCCGGTGATCGGCCGCAACTTCCAAGCCGCCCATCTCATGCTCGCCGTTCAGGTGATGACCGGACTCGCGGACGAGCTGGACGATCGGCTGCACGGGGAGTTCGGCGGCAAGCGCTTCTTCGTCGAGGCCGACCGGGCGGCCGCCGACGACAGCGGCCACACCGGCATGTATCTGTAGTGATGGCGCCAGCTCGGAGATCGTTTCCGTACGGATACTCAATCTGAGCTCTGACTCACGATCTGTATGGAACGATCTCCGCGTCGTCCCGGAGCAACTATCGCGTGGGCACAGGGATCCATGCGGTCCGCTGAAGGGTAGAGATATCGGAGGCCATCAGGCCATCCTCGGAGACCGTCCACAGCGTATCGCCGATGACGAGGGACCGCCGGATGGGATAGGCGTAGCCGACCGTCGACGAGTACGGCTGGGTGAGGAATCCGAGCTGGCTGAGGTGGTCGCCGCTGACCCTCAGGACGAGTACTCCGACCGTCGGGGCGTACGGAGTACCGACCGCATCACCCGGATACGCCACCATCCGCGAGTTCAACGGGACGACCAGCAACCCGTTCGCCGGCCAGTACAGGAACGCGTGCGGGTCGAACTCGGCCTCCGAGTTGGATCCGGGCAGGCCCAAGACCGCCAATCGGGATGGTCTGTCGAGGTTGGACACGTCGAACAGCGAGATCTGCGTGCCGGCCGTGCGAAGGTACGAGTCGACGTCCTGGCCGATGCCGATGAGCCGTCCGTCTCCGATCGGGTGCAGGTAGGACGAGTACCCGTTGATCTTCAGCTCGCCCCGTACCCGTGGCCTGGTCGGGTCGGAGAGGTCCACGGTGAAGAGCGGGTCGGTCTGCTTGAACGTCACCACGTACGCGGTGGTGTCGAGGAAACGGACTGCGTAGATCTTCTCACCCTTACCGAGCCCCTCGACCTTGCCCACCTGGACGAGGTTCGCCCCGTCGGGATGCAGGACGTACACGCCCGACTGGGAGTTGACGGCCGAGTCGCCTTCCCAGTTCGCATTCCCGCTTGTGGTGGCGACCCGCAGGTATCCGTCGCGGGCCGACATGGCGTACTGGTTGATCAGGTACCCGGGCACGCCACCACCGGCCACGAAGGACGGCCGCCCCGGCTTGGACGTGTCGAACTGGTACACGGTGGTACCGGAGTCCACCTTGATCCGCGTGCCGGACGCGACCGCCTGCCGCCAGCGCATGTCGGTGGCGATGTAGAGGTCTTCGCCGTTGCTGTACACGGTCTGGCCGTCGCCCAGCACGGTGACCGGCTTCGGGTCGGCCAACGTCGCGCCGGCCAGGTCGAGGCTCAGCACGGTGAGCAGATTGGATCCACTGTAGACAGTCGGGCGGATGATCGCGTCGCAGTCGACACCGACGTGCGTGGTCGACGAACCCGTGGTCACGTCGATCCGCGGCAACCAACGGTCCAGTGTGGCCTGATCGATGATCGACTGGTTGACCTTCAGCCGCTGGGCGGTGCTGCCGTTCGGCACGTCCGGGAAAACGATCCGCGGCGCGGAGCTGACGACGACACGCGCGATGGAGCCGGTCTGCCGGGCATCGAGAAGGCCCCCGTCCACCGCCATCCGGGAGAGGACCCGTGGCTGGCCTGCGAGGTCGACCAGGATAAGCCGTGGTCCATTGATTCCCGTCGGTGCCGGGATGGGCACGGCGTCGGGAGCCGACCCGCCGGGTACGGCCGATGCCCCCCCAGACCCCGAGCCCACCGCCTTGTCACCAGGCACCGCCGGCATCAGGACGGGGGGACCGACGACCGCCCCGGACTTATAGCCGTATCCGCCGTTGAGCAGCACCAGGGCGTGGTCGCCCGAGAGCAATAGATCCGCGCCCGCGTACTGGATCCCGTCGTTGGGCGAGGACGGGTCCGCCAGGTTGACCGATCCGGTGATCTCGTGCGTCGCCGCGGCGATGACGCGCAGCACGCCGGACCGAACGATGACGATGCGCCGCCCGTCTGTCTTGACCAGGTCGGGTTCGTCGACCCCGAGTTCCTGGGTGTTCGTCCCGGAGTACCCGGGCGGTGCATCCGGAAGAGCTGCCTTGCCGCCACTGGTACCGCTGAGGTCGTTCGTTGCCGGCTGCGGTACTGCCACTCCGGGAGCCATCACGCCACTCTCGCGGCCGCCGTACGCCAGGTTCAGGCCGTAGGGGCCGACGGCCTGGTGCGCCGCGGCCCGGATCTGGCTGAGCGCGTCGGCGCATGAGTCGAACGCGACGAGCCGGTACGCGGGCACCGGGCCGCCCGTACCCCCGAACGTGGAGTCATTGGTGCAGGCAGTGAGCGTTCCGAGCCCGGCGATGAGCGCCAGCCCGGCCGCGCCCGCAAGGATGTGCCCGGTGCGGGGCGTGCGTGGTGTCATGCGCGTTGGACGTTCCCCGCGGCCGGTGCGTTCCGGGCCGGTTCAGTTGAGGTAGCCGTCGACGAGACGCGACAGGACGATCATGCTGTGGCTCGATGTCACGAACGGCTCGGACCGCAGGCGCTCGAGCACCTGCTCCAGATGCCTGATGTCGGCGGCCCGGAGGTGGACCAGCGCGTCGGCCTGGCCCGAGATCGTGTAGGCACCGACCACCTCCGGGTGCCGGCGCACCGCGGCGGCGATCTGGGCCGGAGTTGTGCGTCCGGTGCAGAAGAGCTCGACGAAGGCTTCGGTGGTCCATCCCACTGCCGCCGGATCCACCACCGCCGTGAAACCCTTGATCACTCCGGCCGTTCGTAACCGGTCGACGCGTCGCTTGACGGCCGGCGCGGACAGCGCGACCAGCTGCCCGATGTCGGCGAACGAGCTGCGTGCATCGTTCGACAACGCTGCAATGATTCGCTGGTCTGTTTCGTCAAGCTGCAACGGATCGCCTCCTGTCTGCAACGAAACCGACTGTTTCCGGCAACACAGCCTACCTACCCTTGGTGATCGTGAAGACCCCGCTGCGGCGCCGCGAATACCTCATGTGCCCACCCGAGCACTACACGGTCGAGTACGCGATAAATCCCTGGATGGATACGGCGACGCCGGTGGACACCGAGTTCGCCCTCAAGCAGTGGCAGGGCCTCCGCGAGACGCTGATCGGGCTGGGCCACGCGGTCGAGGTACTCGAGCCCCGTGCCGGGCTCCCCGACATGGTCTACGCCGCGAACGGCGCGTTCTCGGTCGACGGTGTGGTCTACGGCGCCCGCTTCCGCTACCACCAACGGGGTGCCGAGGCGACCGAGCACCGGGCCTTCTACGAGGCCGACCCGTCGACCTGGCGGTTCGTACCGCCAACGGCGATCAACGAGGGTGAGGGCGACTTCGCGTATCTTCCGGGTACGTCCGGTGGGCTGGTGCTCGCCGGCTACGGGTTCCGTACCGAGCTCGCCGCGCACGCCGAGGCACAGGAGGTGCTGCACCGTCCGGTCACCTCCCTACGGCTGGTCGACGACCGGTTCTACCACCTCGACGTGGCCCTCGGCGTGCTCGACGACGAGCGCATCGCCTACTACCCGGGCGCCTTCTCTCCGGCAAGCCAGCACGTTTTGGGGGCTCTGTTCCCCGACGCGCTTATCGCGGACGAATCCGACGCCCTCGCCTTCGGTCTGAATCTCGTCAGTGACGGTCGCCACGTGCTGGTCAGCGCCGAGGCAGAAGCCTTCGCGGTACGCATCGCCGATGCCGGGTACGAGCCGGTGCCGATCGAGTTGAGCGAGCTCAAGAAGGGTGGCGGCAGCGTCAAATGCTGCGTCGCGGAGTTGCGCCGGTTGCCATCCTGACGACAGCGGCGATTGCGGATGTCCGCTACAGTCTGGGCTTCCGTGTGCCACATTGCCGTTTCCCCGAGGAGTTCGGTCCATGCGCAAGGTTCTGATCGCGGCCGTGTTGGCGGGCGTGGCGTTGGGTGGAGTGGCCGCGTGCAGCAGCGGCACACCGAGCAACGGCACGACCACGCCGGCCGCTAGCAGCACAACACAGGACGAGACCAAGGACGTCTGTACCCAGGCGATCGCGATGGAGAAGCAGAACGGGGCCGCCGTGATAGCCAAGATCCAGGCCGCGTTTGCCAGCATTGCGGCCGGCGGCACCGTCGATCCACAGCTGCAGTCCGACCTGCTGAAGATTCAGAGTGACTGGGTCACGGCGTTCAACGGCTTTGCCGCAAAGCCGATCAAGCCCGAGGTCAAGACCGCGATAACCAACTTCGTCACGTATGTGCAGAGCTTCGTCGCCAGCGGTAACAGCCAGACGCTTCCGCAGGCGACCGCGAAGTTCAACGAGCTGGACCAGGCCCTCACCGCCGCCTGCGCCTGACTTCCCCGGCGCGAAGGGCACCCTTCCGCAGCTGATCGCTCGAACGGGGTGCCCTCGCGCGCGGTTGGGGAGTCTCTGGTCCGCCATAGGGGACTCAGCCTGACCCAACCGTCCAGCACGGGCAGCGGAACGGCCACGAACCGAGGCGCCAATCCGTCAGCCGCCGGTTAACGGGTAATTGGCGGTTTATGCCCTAATCGGGCACTCTTGTGGCGTGAGCAGAGAGCCGAGCCCGTCCGCGGCCTTGGTCGAGGCGTGGCGGCGCCGGCTGCGCGCGGTCGGCGCAGCCGACGATCAGGATCGTGGGCCCGACCAGGCGAAGGGACCCTCGCGGGCGGCTGACGGCGGCCCCTGGGCCAGCCCCGACCTGGCCGCGACACTCGCCGACCTGCGCGAGGTCGTGGCGCACGCGAGGTACCCGCTCAGGCTGCCGAGCGCAGTCATCGCCACGGCTACGGCGACCGCGCTGCTTGAACAACTCGACGATTACATCCTCCCGCGGCTCAACCGGGTCGACGCGCCGCTGCTGGCGGTCGTCGGCGGCTCCACCGGCGCGGGGAAGTCGACGCTCGTCAACAGCCTCGTCCGGGCCCCGGTGAGCCGCACAGGCGTGATCAGACCGACGACCCGTTCGCCCCTGCTGGTCAGCAATCCTGGTGACGCCGCGTGGTTCGCCCGCGGCGACATCCTGCCCGATCTGGCCCGGTCGTCGCGGGCCGGTGAGCGCACGCTCCAGTTGATCAACGCGCCCGCTCTTCGCCCCGGTATCGCATTGGTGGACGCACCCGACATCGACTCGGTGGTCGCGTCCAACCGTGAACTGGCCCGCGAGCTCCTCTCCGCCGGCGATCTGTGGCTCTTCGTGACGACGGCGGCACGTTATGCCGACGCGGTCCCGTGGCGCCTGCTGCGGGAAGCCCGCGATCGCGGCACCGCGGTCGCGATCATCCTCGACCGCGTTCCATCTGACGCCAGCGAGGACATCACCGCCCACTTCGGACAGATGTTGTCGGCCCAAGACCTCGGCGAGGCTCCACTGTTCGTCATTGAAGAGTCCATTCTGGATGGTCACGGTCTGCTCCCCGAACCGCTGATCCGTCCGGTCAAGATGTGGCTGGACGAGGTGGCCGGCGACGCGGCCCGGCGACGAGGGTTGACCGACCGGACACTGCTGGGCGCGGTGAAAACGGTGCCGGACCGCGTGCAGCGGCTCGCTGCGGCCGCCGACCATCAGACGGAGGCGAAGTCGCACTTGGCCGCGGCGTGTCGGCGGGCGTTCGCCGAGGCGATGTCCGATGTGGAGTCTCACGTACGTTCGGGTGCGGCTCTTCGCGGCGAGGCGTACTCACAATGGCTGCCGCTGCTCGCGAGCGGAGAGATCGGGCCAGCGCTGCGAAGTGCGACGGTCCGCGGTAGGGATGAGGCATTGCCCGTACCGCCGAACCAACCGCAGCCGGGTCGTGCGTTCCTGCCCGCGGTCGCCGCGGCGCTGGCGGGGCTGATCGTCGAAGCGGATGTAGCCGGGGCCGCGCGATGCCGCGATGGGTGGCGCGCCGACGCTTCCGGGCAGGTCCTGCTCGCCGCCGACTCCAGTCTCGGCCGGCCCTGGCCCGGTTTCGCCGACGCCAGCCACGATCTGGTCCACGATTGGCAACGGTGGCTGCGCGCGGTGGTCCGCGCGGAGGCGGCAACCGTGCGTACGCCGTCACGCTCGTACGCGACGGCAGCGACGGTGCTCTTCGCCACGATCGCAGCGCTCGCGCCGTCACGCGAAACCGTCACCGATGACAGCGCCGCCGCCGACGTTCTGCGTAGGGTGCTCGACGACGACCGTCTTCGTTCGCTCGGAGAGCGCGCCCGAGCGGAACTGCTCGTCCGCGTTGGTGGCCTGCTCGATGCCGAAGTGGAGCGGCACCTGGCTCCGGTGGCGGCCATCGGCGCCGACCCTGGCTTGGCTCAACGGTTGCGGGATCTGGCCGGGCGCGTCCACGTCGCCAGCCGGGGGGACGGGATTGGCGTCGCCGCATGAGGACAGAGTCGTGGACGGCGGACGGGGAGCCTGTGCCGCCGGAGGAGCGGGGCTCACTCGCCGAGAGATTCGAGGCCCTGGGCGCATTCGTCCGGGTGGCCTGGGCGCACGTCGCCGCCGACTCTGATCTGTCCGATGTGGATATTTCTTCCCTAGCGGGCGCAGCCGAGCTGAGCGAACGGGCGGGCGCGCGGCTACGCCTCTCTGGTGAACACACGGTGGTCGCCCTCGCCGGCGCCACCGGCGGCGGAAAGTCGAGCCTGTTCAACGCGCTGGGCCGGATACAACTGTCCGTCACCGGCCATCTGCGGCCGACGACCGGCTCCGCCCACGCCTGTGTCTGGGGAGAGCACGGCGCGGACCAACTGCTCGACTGGCTGGGCGTCTCGCACCGGTTCCACCGGGAGAGCTTGCTCGACGCCGAGGACGAAGCGGCACTGCGCGGCCTGGTCCTGCTCGACCTGCCCGACCTGGACTCCGTCGCGACCGGGCACCGACTCGAGACCGACCGTCTCGTCGGCGTGGTCGACCTCGTAATCTGGGTTCTCGACCCGCAGAAGTACGCCGACCAGACCGTGCATGAGGAGTACCTCAGCCGGATGGGCGCGCTGCGAGAGGTGACCGTGGTCGTCTTCAACCAGACCGACCTGCTCACACCGGCTGACGAGCGGCGGTGTCTCGCGGACCTCGCCCGGCTGGTCGAAGCCGATGGACTGGCTGGTGTGCCGGTTCTCGGCACGTCGGCCCGTACCGGCGCTGGGGTGGCCGACCTGCGAACGCTGCTCGAAAAGGCGATCGCCGGACGCCACGCCGCGTTCTCCCGTCTCGAGGGCGAGCTTGACCAGGCGGTCGACCAGCTCATCCCGCTGGTACGGACGCAACGGACGGCGCCGGATGAAGTACTGGACGCCACGACCCGCGCGGAGTTGGCGGAGGAGTTCGGGACTGCGGCCAGCGTCCAGGCGGTCGCGGCCGCCGCCGGGCGCGGCTACGCCCGGCGGGCATCCGTGCCCGGTTGGCCCTTCCAACGGCGGTCGGCCGGACAGCGTGGCAGCAGCCGGGTGCCACCGGCGGATCCGGCGCTGGTCGCGGCCGCCGTACGCCGAGCCGCCGCGGTGGCGGGTGCCGGGTTGCCGGCCCCGTGGCAGGACCAGGTCCAACGGGCCATCAGTGGTGGCGCCGGGCGGATTCCCGACGAGCTGGGCGAGGCTCTGACGCACGCCGCGCCCCCACCCCCGCGGCGGATCGGTTGGCTGCTCGCCCGGGTGCTGTTCTGGCTCGGTCTCGCCTCGCTGGTCGCCGGCGGTGCCTGGCTCGCTTGGCACACGTGGGGCGGCGGACCGGCGCCGCCGCGGGTCGCCGGGCCTTCGCTGCCGCTCTTGCTCGCGAGCGCGGGGTTACTGGTCGCGCTATCCGTACCACTCGTCGCCCGTCCATGGGCCCGGGCGCGCGGGCGCCGGTATGCCGCCAGAGTCCAGGCCAGCCTGCGCGACGCCACTGCGACGGTCGCCGAACAAAGCATCGCACCAGCACGCGAGGTGCTCCATGACTACGTCGCCGCGAGGGCCGCCCTCCAAGCGGCCGCGAGCCGACGCACTCGCCCCGCCTAAACAGGATCCTGGAAACCTCTACCCCCCGGGCGGGGGTGAAAGTTTCCAAGATTCGCCGGCGACCCGGCCTCAGGCGACGCAGAACTCGTTGCCTTCGGGGTCGGCCATGGTGATCCACACGGAGCCTTGTTCGCTGCTCTCCCACAGGACCGAGCCGCCCAGTTCCGTGAGGTGCGCAACGACGTCGGGTCGGCGATCGGCGCCGACGTGCAGGTCGAGGTGTACCCGGTTCTTCACCGTCTTCGGCTCTGGGACGACCTGGAACAGGACGCGGCCGCCCTGACCGATGCCGCTTCGGGGATCCACCGGTGCAGCCGGGTCCCGTACGGCCGCGGCCGTTCGCCAGGCGAGTCGGCCGTCCACAGTGGTCACATCGTCCTGAGTCGCTCGACCCTCGCCCAGAAGGTAGGTGATCAGTGCGGAGTGGTCCTCGACGACGTAGTCCAGAGCCTCCGCCCAGAAGGCCGCGAGCCGGTGCGGGTCGGCGCAATCGATGCAGATCTTGTATGCGACAGCCATCCCCGGACGCTAATACTCACCCCCGACAGTCGTAGCGTTCCCAGCGTGACCATCCACACTTCCGACCCGTTCGCGACCCCGGAGGATGCCAAGTCGGCGGTCCGGCGGCTGCGGGGTCGACTCCCGGCGGCGGTCACCCTGTGGACCGCGTACGCCGGCGACGGCCGGCCGGCCGGGCTGACGGTGTCGTCCACCCTTGTCATTGACGGTGACCCGGGCCGCCTGGCCGGAGTGATCGACGAGGAGTCCGACTTATACCGTGCGGTAGGTGAAACGGAGAGATTCGCGGTATCCGTCCTGCAGGGATCTGACCGTCGACTTGCCGACATCCTGGCCGGAATCCTTCCCGCGCCCGGCGGCCCGTTCCAGGCTGGCTGGCTCAGCACGGAGTACGGGCCGGTGCCCGAGGGTGGACGAACCTGGGTCGGCTGCCATCTCGACCGGACCACCTCGATCGGTTGGAGCATCCTCGTCATGGCCACCGTTGAGGTGGTCCGGCTGGGGAACGAGGATCAGCCGCTGATCCATTACCGTGGCCGGTACGCGGACGGGCCAGCCGGGCGGCCCGAACAGAGTGGATAGGGTTGGCGTCATGCGCGAGCGCGGAGGCGAGCCGGTATGAGTGTGGAGCCGCGTTTCGGGGAAGGCAGCCGGGTGCTGGTTGCCGGTGGCGCGGGGTTCGTGCCCTCCCACCTGAGCGAACGCCTGGTCGCGCGTGGGGCGACGGTCGTCGCGGTGGACAACTTCCTCACCGGGTCGAAGGAGAACGTGGCTCATCTGGAGGGCCACCCACGCTTCACACTGGTGGAGGCCGACCTCTCCGGTCCGCTGCCGTCGGATGCCGAGGCGCTGAGCCGGCCGTTCGACGCGATCCTGCACCTCGCCTCACCCGCGAGCCCGACGGACTTCCGCAAGCTTCCGATCGAGATCATGAAGGTCAACTCCGCCGGCACGCTGCACCTGCTCGAGCGGGCAGTGGCCGACGGCGCCCGCTTCCTCATGGCGTCGACCTCTGAGGCCTACGGCGACCCATTGGTCCACCCTCAGAACGAGGACTACTGGGGCAACGTGAATCCGGTCGGAGAGCGGGCTGTCTATGACGAGTCGAAGCGTTTCGCCGAGGCGGCCACGATGGCGTACCGGCGTGACCGGGGAGTCGATGTCGCGATCGTACGTATCTTCAACACGTACGGACCACGCATGGCTATGACCGACGGTCGTGCGATACCCACGTTCATCAGGCAGGCGCTGCGCGGCGAGCCGGTCACCGTCTTCGGCACGGGTACTCAGACCCGCTCGATCTGCTATGTCGACGACCTGGTCACGGGCATTCTCGCGCTTCTCGATTCGACCGAGACCGGCCCGATCAACTGCGGAACCGAGCACGAGATCTCCATGATCGACCTTGCCCGCCTGGTGGTCCAGCTCACCGGGAGCCGGTCGGAGATCGTGTTCCTCCCCCGCACCCCAGATGACCCCGACATGCGCCGACCCGACCTGACGCGGGCCCGCACGCTGCTGGGTTATGAGCCGAAGGTCACACCGGAAGAGGGCCTGCGCCGTACGATCGCCAACTTCGCCGAACGGATCGGCCCGGCCGCACCGCCCAACGTCGTGCCGGAGTAGCGCGCCCTCACCCGTACGGGCGCTCCATAGCACATCGGCGCAACTCCACCACTCCGGTAACGCCGGCATCCTCAGGATGCGTACGTAGGCTTGGGCTCATGACGACGACACCGGGTCCGAGCGAAAACGACGACCTGGCGGAGCAACGATGGACTGGACGGGCCAGCGTGGGTACGCCGGAATCGTCGAGAGCCGGCGGCGCTGCCGCGGTGGGGAGCCCGCAGGACTGGATTCCGGCCACCGTCGCCGAGCCGGTATCGCCGGCTCTACCCCCGACGTACGGCGCCAAGCCGAAGCTCAGACCGCGATGGGGCCGGATCGCGCTGGTCACCCTGATCGCCCTCGCGCTCGTGGCCGGCGGCATGGTTACCTGGGGACTGCTCTACATCAAGCACGTCAACGACAACCTCAAGCGGACCGACTCGATCGACCAGATGGTCGCAGGCAGCAACCGTCCACCGAAGACCGTCAGCGGCGCGTTGAACATTCTGTTGCTGGGCTCCGACTCGCGCGATCCCGACCAACCCATCACCCAGGGTGGCAACTGGCGCACCGACACGATCGAGCTGATGCACGTACCGGCCAGCCACGACAAGGCGTACGTCATCTCGTTCCCACGTGATCTGTGGGTACACGTGCCCAAGAGCAGCACCAGTTCCTATGGCGACACCATGGCGAAGATCAACGCGGCGTCCGCCTGGGGTGGGGTCCCGCTTGTCGTGCAGACGGTCGAGGAGTACACCGGCGTCCGCGTCGACCACTTGGCGTTGATCGACTTCGCCGGGTTCGTCAAGGTCGTCGACGCACTCGGCGGCGTGGACATGAACATCGAGCGGACGATCCGCTCCATCCACCCGCCGTACCGGACATTCCACAAGGGACTCAATCATCTGAACGGAGCCGAGGCGCTGGACTACGTACGGCAGCGCAAGCAGTTCCCGGATGGGGACTTCGCGCGGATCCGCCACCAGCAGGAGTTCCTCAAGGCGATCATGGACAAGGGCGTGAGCGCCGGCACCATCACCGACCTCGGGCGGCTCACCGCGTTCGTCTCCTCGATGGCCGATGCGGTCACCGTGGACAAGGATTTCTCGGTCCTCGACGTCGCCTGGCAGTTCCACAGCCTGCGCAGTAGCGACCTCACGTTCATGACGACGCCGAACGCAGGTACCGCGACCCAGGATGGACAGAGCGTGGTGCTCAGCGACAGGACGAAGGCGCTGGCGCTGTTCGACGCGGTGAACAAGGACACGGTGGCGCAGTGGCTGGCTAAGCCCGGCAACTCCCCATAGCACGGCCGCTGGGTTACGCGGCGCTGAGTTACGGGCAGTACCGGCGCCGAGTTACGCGCAGTACCGGCGCTGAGTTATGAGCGATCACCATGTAGTCTGTTGATCCGCATGACGCGGTCGTCCTTGTCGACCGCCGTAGGTACGTCGGCAGATCATTGCCAACCGAGGCCCGATGTCCCCCGTCGAGGAGCCGCGATGACGATATACGCCGACCCGGCCGTGCGCCCGCGCCGGCCGTACGGCGTGCCGTCGTCGTCGCCCCGGAAACGAGTGCGCCGTCAGAAGAAGAAGCCCGACCCCGTCTGGGCGAAGATCTGCATCATCATCGGCGCTGTGGTCATGGTGGTCGCCGGCGGCGCGGTTGCGGTGCCCCGCCTTGTCGCGGACTGGTTCACGGCGAACATCCCGCAGGCGGCTCTGATCCCGCCCGGACTGCAGGGTAAGGACATCAGCGGCGCGATCAACTTTCTGCTGCTCGGCATGGATCAGCGTGACGGCAGTAAGAACCTGATCCGGGCTGACACGATCATCATCGTGCACATCCCCGCCACCCACGATGCGGCGTACCTCGTCTCGCTGCCCCGTGACGCCGAGGTCCGCATCCCGCCCTACCCGGACACCGGGTACCGCGGCGGCCTCGACAAGATCAACGCTGCCTTCGCCTTCGGCTCGATGACCCGGACCGAGCAGGGCGACTTCTCAACAGCCGGTCGACAACGCGGTGCCGCGCTGACCATGGAGACGATCAACGACCTGGTCCCCGGGGGCCTCACCTTCAATGGCGCAGCGATCATCAACTTCGACGGCTTCCGCGACGTTCTCAAGGCCATGGGCGGCGTCGACCTCTGTGTCGACGTGGAGACGCGGTCGATCCACTACGACAACAAGGGCGTTTACCACACACTCGAGGTTCCGTACGCCCAGCAGAAGGTGTACAAGGTCGGCTGCCAACACTTCGACTACATCTCGGCCCTCGACTATGCCCGTCAACGGCACTTCGACACCGGTGACTACGTGAGGCAACGGCACCAGCAGCAGCTTCTGATGGCGATCTTCAAGAAGATGATGAGCCGGGGCACGCTCACGGATCCCGGAAAGGTCCAAGGCCTGCAGAAGTCTGCGGGAAATCTGCTCACCCTCGACATCGGCAACACGTCTGTGCTCGACTGGCTGTTCACGTTGAAGGGCATCGACACCAAGCACGTCGTCATGATTAAGACGAACGGCGGAAAGATCACCCCCGGAACCATCAAGGGTGACGAGGCCTTCTCGCCCGACAGCATGCGGATGCTCAAGGCCGTTCACGACGACACAATGGCTGCTTTCCTCGCCAGCCACCCTAACTGGATCACCATCGACAACACCCCGAAGCAGACCTGAGGCGGCGACGATCGGCGCCCTCGGGAGCCGTCCAAGACCACGGCTGAGGTGCCTGCAGGCGGGCATTTAGGGACATTCCTGCACGATGCCGGCTTGCCCCGCTTAGAGTCGGCCCATGCGCGCTTCGCCGGCGCCGACGGGTGAGGCCGTACCTGACCCTGCTGGGGCGGCCGAAATCCGACGGGGGCGGCGCCGACTCCCGCGGATCATGCTCGCTTTTGGCGTCGCGATCGCCCTGCTCGTCGGTCTGGTCGCGATCGCCGGCACCCTCCTGATCCGGCGGTACGAGAGCGCGTTCGGCCGCGGCACCCTGCTCGATCCGGCGGCCAGGGCGCAGGGGGGACCGGTGGCCGGCCCGCTGAACTTCCTGCTCATCGGCTCGGACTACCGCACCTGGAGCCCGACCGCGGGGCAACGGTCCGACACGATCATCATCGCCCACGTCGTACGGTCGCTGGATCGCGTTGTCCTGGTGTCCATCCCGCGTGACCTCCTGGTCGATATACCGCCCTTGCCGACCGAGGGCTTCGCGGGGGCGACCACGAAGATCAACTCGGCGTTCGACGTGGGGCACGGCGGTCCTGAGGGAATCCAGTTGCTGTCCAGGACGCTGACCGACGTGAGCGGCCTGCGATTCGACGGCGCGGTTGCGGTGCGGTTCGACGGTCTCAAGCACGCGGTTGACCTGCTGGGCGGGGTCAGACTGTGCGTCGACGTCGCGACCACCTCGATCCATACCGGAAGGAAGTTCCCGGTCGGCTGCCGCCTGATGAACTCGACCGACGCGCTCGACTACCTGCGCCAACGGGAGCAGTACGCGGACGGTGACTTCACCCGGCAACGACACCAGCAGCAGTTCATCAAGGCGATGATGCAGCGAGCCTCGGACAGCGGGACCCTGACCAACCCGGTGAAGCTCGACCAGTTCATCCGTGCCGTCGGCGGCGCGATGACCGTCGACAGCGGCGAGCACTCC
The DNA here is from genome assembly GCA_046728155.1 of Actinomycetota bacterium. Taxonomy (GTDB): domain Bacteria; phylum Actinomycetota; class Actinomycetes; order Mycobacteriales; family Micromonosporaceae; genus CAWDLX01. Next base: position 13,211 of record JBKPDY010000014.1, on the reverse strand, counting down.
CTGTTCGACCTCGCGTACGGACTGCGCGGCATCGGGGCCGGCCAGCTCATCGGCATCAAGGTTCCGTCGTCCTTCCAGACGATCAATGGAGAGTCGTTCGTAGTCGCGACGAACGACGCGAGCGGCCTGTTCGCGGCTCTGCGCGAGGACACCGTGGTCGAATGGGCTAGCCAGAACGAGGCGTGGGTGAACCACCTCTGATTCGGCCTGCTATACAGGCCTTGTGTTCGACGGCCGAAGACTGCCCGAGATAACTCCGGCGGACCTGAGTGACGACGTGCTCCTCATCGATGTCCGGGATGACGAGGAGTGGACCGCGGGACACGCTCCCGCCGCGCGGCATCTGCCCATGATGGAGATCCCCGGTCGTCTCGACGAACTGCCACGCGACCGTAACGTAGTGGTGGTCTGCCGGGTTGGCGCCCGGTCGGCTCAGGTCGTCGCCTACTTACTGGCGCAGGGCTACGACCGGGTGGCCAATCTGGAGGGCGGAATGGTCGCTTGGGTGTCCGCAGGTCTTCCGATCGTGAATGACGGGCCTCAGGCCCCGTTTGTTCTGTGATCGGACCACTCGTCTTCGCCCATCGCGGTGCCTCGGCCGAGCTGCCCGAGCACACGCTCGATGCGTACCGGCGAGCCATCGACCAGGGCGCGGACGGTCTCGAGTGCGACGTGCGGTTGACCCGCGACGGTCACCTCGTCTGTATCCACGACAGCCGGCTCAACCGGACGAGCGACGGGCGTGGCCGGGTCAGCGGCTTGACCCTGGACGAGCTGGAACGCCTGGACTTCGGGTCATGGCATCCCGGTACGCCGGAGGCGGTGGGCCCCGGTGACCCGGAGACAGCGCCGGCTACCGTACTGACACTTGATCGGCTGCTAGCGACCGCGTTGGAGGCGGGCCGGCCGCTGCGGATGCTGGTCGAGACCAAACACCCGAGCCGCTACGGCGCACAGGTCGAGGAGCGGTTGGCACGGCTGCTCGCACGGTACGACTTGGTCACGCCCGACCCGGACGCCGACGTACAGATCACCGTGATGTCGTTTTCGCCGCTCGCGCTGCGCCGGTTGCGGGCGGTCGCACCCGACGTGCCAACGGTCTTCCTGTTCGACATCGCGACCCCCGGAGCGCGGGACGGCCGTCCACCCTTTGGCGCCCGCATCCTCGGCCCGGGACTGAGCGTGGTCCGGGCCCGACCCGATCTCGTGCGACGAGCCCACGACCGCGGCCACGAGGTCTATGTCTGGACGGTCAACGAACCCGCCGAGATCGACCTCATGATCCGTCTCGGTGTCGATGGCATCATCTCGGACCGGCCCGCCGCCGTGCTCGCCCGCCTCGGGCGATGATTCTTGGGCCGCCCCCGGTGGCGATCGGGACGAGGCAGGCGGAGACTCTGCGCATGCCCATCGACTACGGACGGCTGGTGAGCGGCCTCACCACGCTCGCCCGCATCGTCACCGGGTCACCGGGCTTGCCGTCGCTCCAGTCGCTGATCACAACCGCGCAGGAGGCGACCGGCGCGAAGGCTGCGACGTTCATCGAGTACCGGGGTGACATGGGGCGCATCGTCCTGGCCACCGGTGCCATGCTCTCCTCGTTAGGCCAGCCGATTGGCCCCGAGTACGCCCACCTGCGCAACCGTCCCCCCGACACCGGGCTGCGAAGGATCGACCAGATCCCCCCCGAACTCGCGGCGCGGCCGCTTCGGCAAGGACTAGTGACGCTCACCTCCGCGAAGGTGTACCGCGGCGGCACGCCCGTCGGGGCGTTCCACCTCTACTTCGACACCCATGAGGTGGACGATCTCAAGGGCGTGATGTCCATTGTGGAGTTAACCGCACAGGCCGCCCGCCACATCTTCCAGCCGCCGGTGGCCGCTTCGATCGCGAGTGTGGCCGACACGGAGGACCGTGCGCTGTTCCTCGCCGTGGCCGGACACGAGCTGCGGACGCCGGTGACCGTTGTCAAGGGGTACGCAAGCATGTTGGCCGACCGCTGGGACGCGCTCGACGAGGCGAACCGGCGGGAGGCGTCGCGGGTGCTGATGCTGCGCGCCGACGAGCTGGCCCGACTGGTGGACCGCATGCTGCGGGCGTCCACCGGCGAGAGCGAGGCGGGCTGGCTGGTCCGCACGGTGCCCTTCGATCCGGTCGAAGCGCTCGCCCATACCGCCGAGGACCTGCCGATGGACCTGCGGCGCGCGGTGCGCGTGCATGTGCCGCGGGAGCTACCCATGGCGATCGGTGACCCCTCCCTGCTCACCTCGGTCGTGGCGGAACTGGTCACCAATGCGCTGCGCGCGACACCACAACCGTCCGCCGTCCGCGACGCCCAGCCGAGTGTGGACCTTCGGGCTGGCGCCGACGCGGAGACGGTCTATATCCAGGTACGCGACCGCGGCGTGGGGATCGACCCGGCACAGGCCGAGATCGCCTTCGAACGATTCTGGCGTGCCCAGCGCAACGGCGACGGTCGCCCCGGGGCCGGTCTCGGTCTGTATCTCGTCAGACGGCTCGTGGAGCGACAAATGGGGTGGGTATCATTGCGTCCTCGTGACGGTGGCGGCACCGTTGCCGAGGTCCGGCTGCTTCGGGCTGATGGTCATGGGCGGCGGACGACGCTCGGGGAGGCGTGACGCGTGTCGATGGCTGTTGGCGACCGGGCGGGACCAGGGTCGGCTGGTGACTCGCCGGCCCTCATCGTCGTAGCCCATCACGCCCAGGGCGCTCGGATCGGCCGACGGCAGCTCGCAGCCCAACTCGCCACTGTCGGCCAGCCGCTCCCCCCCGCGGTGGCCGCCGACGCCGTTGCCGTCAGCGCCGAACTGCTGGGCAACGCCGTCCGTCATGCCCGGGCCCTCCCGGGCGGCGTCATTCATCTGACCTGGCGGATCGTCCGGTCCTCCGGTGAGGCTCTGGTTCGCCTGCAGGTGATCGACGGTGGTTCGTCCCTGGTCCCGACACCGCGGGCGGCGGATCCGGACGCCATCGACGGGCGAGGGCTGGCGATTGTCGCGGCGCTGGCGCGGCGATGGGGCGTCGACCGGAACGGAGCGGGCTGCTGCGTCTGGGCCGATGTCGGCCCTGGAGACGGTAAGGCTCGGGTCAGCACCGCCTGACCCCGGCGGGGCTGGCCCGGCGTGAGCTTGCCCGTCCAGGCAGGGCCTAGGCTCGTGTCATGAGCAAGCGCCGCGCATCGGCCCAATCCGCGCGTCGCCGGGAGCGGGTCCGCGACATCTTCGTACCCCGTCCGTTCAAAGGCCTGGCAGGCGAAGGCGACTGGGTGGCGATGCGTGAGCTGGTGCCGGCGGCGACCGCATCACTGCACCTCGTGCCCGAGCTAGCCGACAAATACCCGGATCGGGAGATCATCCTCGCGACCGTCCTACCGTTGGCGTGGCCGGCCCTCGCCAAGCCGGATGGCCGGATCCTCCTCGGTCTCCAGCGCAACACGCAGTCCGGCGATGTGAGCCGGGACATCGCGCTCGCACTCCTGCTCGCGCTGGAGACGGAGCCGGGCTCCTCGGTCACCGTGCCGGCCCTGCCCGGAGTGGGTCCGCGCCTGCAGGACATCCTGACATCCGACGATCTCAAGGTGACCGTCCAGCACGGCTTCGACTTCTGGCTCGACGAGGAGTCGACCGACCCCGACGTGACCGCGTCACTGGAGCGCGCAAACGCATCCGTGTTCCCTACGGTGCGGCTGACCGCGGCGCCATCGGCGTACTGGTGCCGCTTCCCGGAGCGGACGCACCTGCGTTGGGTGCTCGCCGACGACGAGGATGCCGCGCTGGCCGCACTGTCGCGGATCTCCGCCGCGGGTGGCCTGAACGTGGGGGGCGCCACCCGATTCGCCGGGATGTTCCGGGCCCACGGGCTGCTCGTGCCGGTCTGGGACCTCCCGTCTGAGGCCGACGCGGCGGAGTGGGAAGGCCCGTTGGCGGCGTTCGCTGACCGGTACCGGTTGGCTCTCGCCGAGACCCGACCGCTCGACGCCGACCAGCGCCGCGCAAGGCAGGGTCTGCTCGGCCGTCAACTGGCGCTCCGCTGATCCCACAGGGCGACGCTCCGTCCAATGTGGAGTGATTGACCGCTTCGGCACACCCCTCAGCGCTCGTCCGGAAACATCGGTCAACCGCTCTACCCTTGCCCGGGGCTGAGCACGTACCGTATTGGAACCACAACGAAGCGAAGTCCCCCGTCGTGGAGGTGTGCCGTGACCGAGTCGGCCTACATGAGAGCGCCCATAGCGTCCGGCTCGTGGCTGAGCCGTCGGGTGGTCGCGATGACGAAGCGCAGGGCGATGACCGGGCGGCAGCGGGTGGCGCATCGGGTGGAGATATTGGGTCCCGACTGGCGCATCGTCGATTATCACCCAGACGATCCGGACTTCCTCGCGATCGGCCCGGGCGGGATCTTCCAGATAACGGTTTGCGACCATGGCCGGTCGCGGGTGGAGCTCGCCGGAGACGTCGTCCAGGTCGACGGGCGGCGGCCACCGTACGTCGCGCTCGCCCGCCGGGACGCCACCCGCATCTCCCAGCAGATGACCAGGATCGCCGGACGGCGGATCCCGGTCGTCCCTGTTGTCGCTTTCCTCGGTACCGGGCCGATCGTCTACTATGGACGGCCGCCCGAGGGGTGCATCGTCACCTCGTACGGCGACGTCGGACGGGCCCTGCGGGCGCACGGCCACCGGGTCGGAGCCACGACGATCGACCGGCTGGTCGAGCTCGCCGGCCAGGTCGACCGGGCGACCGTCGGGCAGTATCTGGATTCGTGAGGCGGCGACGGTGCGCTTCTTCGCGCTGACAACCTTGCGCACCTCGGTTACCGTCGACTCAGCACCTGATCGCGATGAAAAACGTTGTCCCGGCGGGAAGGAGCGTTCGTGCCCCACGTCGAGCTGTCGCTCTCCGACATCGCAGTGCGTCCGTTCGCGGGCTCGCTTGAGCGGTGGGGGTTCGTCGTCGCCTCCGCCACGGAACCATGTCTGGTGATCGATGCGGCCGGGGTCGTGATCGCCGCCTCGCCGGGTTGCCGTGGCCTGATCGGCATCGATCCGACCCACGCCCCGGGTCAGCGGCTCGTGGTGGATGGCGTTCTGCGTCTGCTCGACTTCAACGCGGTCTCGGGCGAGCTGCCGGAGTGGGAAGCAGACAAGATCCCGCCGCTGCTGGCGATCGCCGCTGGGAGCCTCGCCCGCGGTCTGCTGCGCGTCCCCGACCAGGCGGGCGCGGCCCGCACGGTCGACGCCCTCTCGGCGCCGCTACGCGACGGGGCCGCAGTCGTCGGTTCCATCACGTTCTTCGCCCCGGTCAACCGGTGATGTGTGTCGCTCTTGCGTCTCAATCCCCGGGCTGACGTGCTGATTGGACCGCCGGTGTCCTAGCCTCGTGTCGTGTTGGACCTCGTCCTGCTGCCTGATGACTACGCAGTGTGTCGGCTGGAGCCCGACGCCGAGCTGCCGTCGGGCCTCGGCAAGACCTCCGGAGTCGTGTCGGTGACCTGGACCCCGACCGAGGTCTCGATCATCTGCATTTCTGAGCAGGCCCCGACCGACCGCGGCGTCGTCAACACCCCGTGGCGCTGTCTGCGGGTCAACGGTCCGGTCAACCTCGCCGTCACCGGCGTTCTCGCCTCGCTGGTCAACCCCCTCGCCGACGCACGGGTCAACATCTTCGCCTTCTCTACCCACGACACCGACTATGTGTTGGTCCCGTCCGTACGCCTGGGCGAAGCGCTCGCCGCGCTCACCGCCGCCGGCCACCGAGTGATCTGACGGCGGGTCGTAGGGACCTGGGACTCCTCCGCCGGTCGCGTCGTACCCTGGCCTCATGTCGACGCGGCTCGTCTACCTCGGCCCCGAGGGAACCTTCGCCGAACAGGCGGCGCGGACACTGCGCGAAGCGGCAACCATGACGCCGATGGCGAGCGTGCCCGAGGCTCTCGACGCCGTTCGATCCGGTGAAGCCGATTCAGCGGTAGTCCCCCTCGAGAACTCGATCGGCGGACAGGTCGGCGTGACCCTCGATGAGCTGACGACCGGTGCGCCGCTGGTCATCACGCGTGAGATCGTGCTACCGGTCAGCTTCGTACTGGCCGCCCGGTCGGGAGCCGCCCAAGAGTCGATCCGATCGATTGCGGCGCACCCACAGGCGTCGATGCAGTGCCGGGGCTGGCTGCGGAAGAACGTGCCCGACGCGACCATCATCGGCGCTCTCTCCAACGGTGCGGCCGCCGCCGGGGTGGCAGCGGGCGACTACGACGCCGCCGTGTGTGCGCCGGTCGGAGCCGAGCGGCACGGACTCGTCACCATCGCGAAGGACATCGCCGACCGCCCGGACGCCGTAACGCGGTTCGTGGTCATCTCCCGGCCCGGTGTCCTACCCGCGCCAACCGGTGACGACATCACGTCCCTCGTCGTGTCGATCGCACACGACCGCGTGGGTGCCCTGCTGGCGGTCCTCACCGAGCTGGCCGTCCGCGGGGTGAACCTGACCCGGATCGAGTCCCGGCCTACCGGCGAGAAACTCGGACGCTACGCGTTCTTCCTTGACTGCGAGGGACACATCGCACAGGTGCGCATGGGCGAGGCTCTGCAGGGCCTGCGCCGGGTCTGCGCCGATGTGCGCTTCCTCGGCTCCTACCCCCGGGCCACTGCCGGCGGATCCCAGGTGAGCGCACCGCCGGGAACCTCCGACGGGGATTTCGAGCGCTCGGCCGAGTGGCTCGCCCGGCTCCGCGCCGGCGGGGCAAGCACGGCCTGACTGTCAGTCCCAGCCGAGTTCGTGCAGGCGCGAGTCGTCGATCCCGAAATGGTGGGCGATCTCGTGTACGACCGTCGTTGCGACCTCGTTGATGACCTCCGCCTCGGTCTCACAGACCCGCAGGGTCGGATTGCGGAAGATGGTGATGCGATCGGGCAGCACACCCCCGTAGTCCCAGCCCCGATCGGTCAGGGCGTACCCCTCGTACAGACCGAGCAGCCCGGGATCGTCGCCCTCCGGCTCGTCCTCGACCAGGATCACGACGTTGTCCATGAGGCGATAGAGCTCTTCGGGGACCTCGTCGAGTGCGTCTTCGACGAGCTCGGAGAAGCGATCGTGACTCATCTCGACGGGCATCGTCTCATTGTCGTCTCTCCGCGGCCGTGGCGAGGAGCCGGCAGGGCGCCCCTCGCCACGGGGTCGGAGAGGGTCACATGAGCGTGGCGGCGAGGTTGATCTGCGCGCCGGGCGAGAGCAGACGCGAGATCGGGCAGTCCTCCTTCGTCCCCTCGGCCACCTTGGCGAGCGTCGCCTCGTCGAGGCCGGGCGCGGAGACCCTGGTGTCGAGGTCGATGGTGGTCACGGTCGGCTTGCCGTCGACCCGGTCGAAGTGGACGCTGGCGGTCGTCTCCACCGAGCCTGGCACGAACCCCGCATCCTGGAGGCCCTTGGACAGCGCCATCGAGAAGCAGCCGGCATGGGCCGCCCCGATGAGCTCCTCGGGGTTGGAGCCTTCCCCCTCCTCGAACCGGGACTTGAACGAGAAGGGCGCGGTCAGCCCGCCCTTTCCCGTACGCATGGTGCCGGTGCCTTCGGTGAGCGTTCCGTCCCACCGTGCCGATGCTGTGCGGATAGCCATGGTTATGACGCTAGTCGAAGTCCGGTGCCGGTGCGACGAGTCGTCCCCGTCCGGGCGATCCGCTAAGCGCCGTTCGCCAGCCGACGATCTCATCAACGCTTGCCTCGTCGCCGCTCACCGATCGGATCCTGACACACTGAGGCCATGAGCATCGGGGGAGCGACGCGGGCGCAGACACCGTCCACATACGACGTTGTCGTCGTCGGCGGTGGCCACAATGGACTGGTAGCCGCCGCCTACCTGGCGCGCGCCGGTCGGCGGGTGCTCGTGCTCGAGCGCCGCGAGGTGGTCGGTGGGGCCGCGGTCTCGGAGCATCCGTTCGGGCCGGAATACACGGTCACTTCACTGTCCTATGTGGTCAGTCTCCTGCCGGCCGATATGGTTCGAGACCTGGGATTGGCCCACTTCGGTTATCACGTGTACCCGCAGGGGCCGTACTTCGCGCCCCGCAGCGACGGTCGAGCGTTGCATCTCTCCGACGACCCGGCCCGGCGCCGCGAGCAGATCGCCGCGTTCGGGACGAAGGACGTGGACGCGTACGAGCAATGGACGCAATGGTTGGCCGGCCTCGGTCGACTGGTCGGCCCGTTGCTCGCCACGATTCCGCCGCGCGTGGGCTCGCACCGCCCGGCCGACCTGCTCGGGCAGGCCGCCCTGCTGCGTACCGGGCGAAAGATAGACGTACGGGCGGCGTACGACCTGACCAAGCTCTTCACGGGCAGCGTCGCCGACCTGGTCGAAGAACGGTTCACCTCGGACGCGATGCGCGGCGTGCTCAGCGTCTCGGGAATCATCGGCACATGGGCCGGCCCCCGAGCTCCCGGCACCGCGTACGTTGCCCTTCATCACCACATCGGCGAGACCCGGTGGGGGTTCCCCCGTGGCGGGATGGGCGGCGTCACCACGGCGATGGCGGCCGCCGCTCGCCGCTTCGGAGCCGATATCCGTACCGCGGCAACGGTAGCCGGCATCGATGTGCACGACGGGCGCGCGCGGGGGGTGACCCTGGTCGACGGGACTCGCGTCCGGGCCGATGTAGTGATCACGACGGCCCACCCGCGGATCTCCTTCCTCGACCTGGTCGACCGTACCGTCCTCCCGCCTGATTTCATCGCCGATATCGAGGCGTGGCGCAGCCGTTCCGGGACGGTGAAGGTGAACTACGCGGTCGACCGGTTGCCCACTTTTACGGCGCATCCCGAGCCCGACCCGGCGGTTTACGGCGGGACGATCGTGCTCGCCGAGTCGGTGGACGACCTCGAGACCGCCTTCCAGGAGGCGGCCGCCGGCCGCGCCGCCGCGGCTCCCTTCGCCGACATCTGCATTCCCAGCGTGCTCGACCCGACCCTGGCACCAGCCAGCCGGCACGTGGTGAGCGCGTTCACCCAATGGGTGCCACACGGCTGGGCCGACGATCCCCATCCGGACGAGCTGGCGTCCTACGCGGACCGGCTCACGGATCGGCTGGAGGCGGTCGCGCCCGGTTTCACCGCGTCCATCGTCGGGCGCCAGGTCATCGGCCCCGACACCATGCAGTCCGAGTACGGACTGGTCGGCGGCAACATTTTCCACGGTGAGCTGACCGTCGGGCAGATGTTCCACTGCCGTCCCGCCGCCGGCTACGCCGATCTGCGAACCCCCATCCATGGCCTGTACCAGGCGGGTAGCGCCACCCACGGTGGCGGTGGAGTGACCGGCATTCCCGGCCGTAACGTCGTCCGGCAGGTTCTTCATGACCAGCGGATGAGCCGCCTGCGCCCGTCGAGGCTTGTTCGGGGGCATTGACGGGCGGCCGGTGCCAGGCTGTTCTGGCACCATGGTCGGCGGAAAGGGTGGCCGTGTCATGGCCGAGCACGGAGGCGAGCCGGAATGACCGAGTCGACAGCGAGTGAGCATCGTGGGGCCGCTTGGCCCGTGCCGGGGTCCCCGCGGAGACGTGGAGCGTCTTCGTGGGGTGGCAGCAGCGGAGCGAGCGCGGAGGCGAGCCGGAATGACCGAGCCGACAGCGAGTGAGCATCGTGGGGCCGCTTGGCCCGTGCCGGGGTCCCCGCGGAGACGTGGAGCGCAGCGGAGCGTCTTCGTGGGGTGGCAGCAGCGGAGCGAGCGCGGAGGCGAGCCGGAATGACAGAGCAGGACCTGACCTGGCGCGCCCGACCGGACGAGATGGCCGCCGAGTCGGTACGGCGCGGCTGGATGGAGCGTCTGCTGGGCGTGGCCGACGGCGGCGGGTCCTTGTCGGCGGCGGTCCTGCTCGGCGCCCTGGGCGCGGCCGCGTTCGTCGCGTCGATGGCCTACGACTGGCAGGTGGCGACCCTCGACCTTTCGCCGCAGGTCAGCGGTAGCGACACCGCGAGCACGCAGGTCTACACATTCCATCTGGCACCGTCCTCCGTGGACGGGCTGGGAACGATCTATGTGGTCGCCATGATCGCCTTGCTGGCGACGGTCGGGGTCGCGATCAGCTGGCGGCACCTGGCACAGAGCTTGCGGGTACTGTCGACCGGCGTGGCCGTCGGCGTGATCGGCGTACTGATCGCATTGACCATCCGGCTGCCGACTGCGTTCGCCGCTGCGCAGGGGGTGACCTCGGTCCCGTCCGAGTACTTCGACCGGCTCGATTCCTCGCACAAGGCTGGGCTGTACTTTGGCTTCCTCGCGGTCCTCCTGACGCTCGCAGCGATCTGGCTGGCCGGTCCGCCGGTACGCCGCGCTGACGCCCCTCCGGCCGCGACATCGACCGCATCCGGCGGCGCGGTGACCGTCCAGGTTGGACCCTCGTCGTTGGCGCCTCCGGGGCAGCCGAGTGTCCCGGCACAATCCATTCAGGACACTCGGGTGGACGCCGTCAGGTACGAGCAGGGGACGGTCAACGGGCTGACCGTTTCCGCGGCCGAGCCGATCGACACCACCGTTCACCCGGGCGACTCCTGGCCCCGGTGACGCGCATATCCGGATGAGCCGCCAGGTGCCCAACCGGTAGGCTCGGGCCCTGTGACCGAGCCGACAGCGAGTGAGCATCGCAGGGCCGCTAGGCCGCAGGAGCGGAGCGAGCGCGGAGACGAGCAAGCATGATCGATCTGCGAGTGCTGCGCGACGACCCGGACATCCTCCGGGCCAGCCAGCGCGCCCGGGGCGAGTCGGAGGCCGTCGTCGACGACCTCCTCCGGGCTGACGGGGAGCGCCGGTCGGCTCTGCAGACGTTCGAGTTGCTGCGCTCCGAGCAGAAGCAGCTCTCCGGTCGGGTCCGGTCGGCCAAGGGTGCCGACCGGGAAGCCCTTCTCGCGCGTACGAAGGAACTCGCCGCTCGCGTGAAGTCCGCCGAGGCCGCCGTCAACGACGCCGAGGCGGCTTTGAGGCGAGCGCAACTCGCCGTGTCGAACCTGGTGGAGCCGGGCGCGCCGATCGGCGGGGAGGCTGACTATGTCGTCCTTCGCGAGGTGGGCTCCAAGCCCGATCTCGACCAGCCGCGCGATCATGTCGAGCTGGGCGAGCTGCTGGGCGCGATCGACACCGAACGCGGCGCGAAGGTGTCAGGCAGCCGCTTCTACTTCCTCACCGGTGTGGGGGCGCTGCTCCAGCTCGGCATGCTCCAGCTCGCCATGCAGCAAGCGGTGGAGAACGGCTTCACGCCCGTGATCACGCCGGTACTGGTGAAGCCGGAATCGATGGAGGGGACCGGATATCTCGGCGAGCACGCCGGCGAGGTGTACCGGCTGGAGGCCGATGACCTGTACCTCGTCGGCACCTCGGAGGTTCCGCTCGCGGCATTCCACGCCAACGAGATCATCGACCTCCCCACCGGCCAGCCTCGCCGCTACGCCGGCTGGTCGTCGTGCTTCCGGCGCGAGGCTGGCTCGCATGGCCGCGACGTGCGCGGCATCATCCGGGTGCACCAGTTCGACAAGGTCGAGATGTTCTCGTTCTGCCGGCCGGACGAGGCTCACGAGGAGCATCTGCGCCTGCTGGCCTGGGAAGAGGAGATGCTGGCCAAGGTGGAGGTTCCGTATCGCGTGATCGACGTCGCCACCGGCGATCTGGGCACGTCGGCTGCTCGTAAGTACGACTGCGAAGCGTGGCTGCCGTCACAGGGTCGCTACCGCGAAGTGACCTCCACGTCGAACTGCACGACGTTCCAGGCCCGACGATTAGGAGTGCGCTACCGCGACGATGACGGCCGGCCGCAGATCGCGGCTACCCTCAACGGGACGCTAGCCACCACCCGATGGCTGGTCGCGATCCTGGAGAACCATCAGCAGCCCGACGGCTCGGTCGCGGTGCCGAAGGCGTTGCAGCCCTTCGTCGGCGGACGCGACGTGCTCGAACCCCGCTTATGACGTGAGCGCGAGGAGGTGAGCGTCAGCGAACCACCGCAGCTTGCGAACGGTACTTGGCAGGTTCGGCCCGGGTTCACCTGAGGTCGTGGTCGCGTTGGCGCGCGCGGCGTATCGTTGCTGACCCGTCACCCGCGGGGCTGCACGGTAACAGGAGGGCGCAGTGCCCGAACTTCCGCGACTCGTCGCCACCGATCTGGACGGCACGCTCGTCCGTGGTGACGAGACGGTCTCCGATTATTCGATCGCCATTCTGCGCAAGGTTCGCGAGGCCGGGATCACCGTCGTGGGAGTCACCGGTCGCGGGGCTCGCCTGATCGACCTGTGCCGACGGGACATGCCCGACGCGGACTTCTTCGTGCTTGCTCAGGGCGCCTACGTGGTGGATCAACGCCAGCCGGATGCGCCGCGCGTCCTGCGCCGCGCTCGCATCGCCGGTGAGGACATCGCCGAGGCGCTTCGCATTATGGAGGCCGAGGTCGGCCAGCTCTCGGTTCTGGTCGAAGCCGGCGAGGAACCCCGGACCCCGCTCTGGGGCGACCACGACGTCGTCTGGCCGTACGCGGAGTGGATTCCGTACCAGCGCGCCCTCGCCCTCGCCGGACCGGCGTACAAGGCCTTCGCCCGGGCCGAGCACCTTACCGCCGACGAGCTGCTGGCGATCGGCCGGGAACTGGTACCGGCGGACCTGGCTACGTTGACTCAGGCCGGACTCGGGTATATCGAGCTGACCGCACCGGGGGTGGACAAGGCGAGTGGTCTGGCCGTGGTGACCTCCGAGCTGGGGATCGATCCAGCCGATGTGCTGGTCTTCGGAGACATGCCCAACGACGTTTCGATGTTCCGTTGGGCCGGCTGGCGGCGGGTCGCGATGGCCAACGCCCACCCGGAGGTACTCGCCCTCGCCGACGAGGTCACGGCGAGCAATGACGACGACGGCGTGGCCGTGTGGCTGGAGCGGATGCTCTCCAGCTGAGTCGTGTCTGATGGGAAACAGCGATCATCGCGGTCCCGTCCGGCGATGTACAGTGCGGGCCCACACTCGGTCGGCGCTTCAGAGGTACTGGCCCGTCCGGCCGGTCTCACCGTGATCGTCGCCGCCGGGTGTCCGCGAGGGTGCGGTCGGGATACCGGGGATGCCGGGTATTCCGGACGGCCCCACCGGGAGCGCCGGCCGGCCGGTGCGCATCTGCTCCAGCTGCATCCGGGCCGCCATCTGCTGCGCGACCAGGGTGGCTTGGATCCCGT
>JBKPDY010000013.1:0-26058 GCA_046728155.1 Actinomycetota bacterium | reverse complement strand
GCACAGTACCGTCGTCAGGGAGCTGCACACCGCCGGCGGACAGATCCACTCCGTCCTCAGCATCTTTCGGGAGATGCGCCGGGACAGCCTGCTCCAGCCGATGGCGAACGACGCGCGCTACCGGGCTCTGCGAGACGTCGGCGTGTCCGTCGACTCCCTTGGCCGAGCAGCCGACGGAACCAACGCGACCACGTTCAGCGACTGGGAGGTCGCCGCGGCGGCCCGACACGCGTCGCGGGCAGACGTTGTGCTCTCGCTGAAGGAGCAGCCGCTGCACCTCATCAACCAGGCGGGATTCCCGCGCCGGCCGCTCGTCGTGGTCCTGCATCGATCGGACCCCGAGAATCAAGGGTCCGCACTGACCGAACTGAAGACAGCTGTCGATGCCGGACGGGTGTCGGCCGTGGTCTGCTGCGCCGAGGCCACCCGGGTCGCATACCAGGCCACCGGAATCCCCGCCCAGCTGATGCGCGTCATTCCGAACGGGGTCGACCTCGCGCGGTTCCAACCCGTCCCACCGAAGACCCGGCGCCAGTACCGACGTGCCTTGGGTGTGCCGAGAGCCGGAAAACTCGTCGTCTTCGCGGCCCGGCACGCGTCCATGAAGAATGTGCCGCTGTTCCTGGCCGCGGCGTACGACTTCCTGCACCGGCGCCCGGGCGGGTACGTCATCATGTGCGGAGCCGGCATGAGCAGGATGAACGCCGACCTGTGTGACGAGATCGCACGTGCCTTCGGCGACCGTCCCGAGCTCCTTCGCCGGCTGCGCCTGCTCGGTTGTCGCGACGACATGCCAGCCATCTACGCCGCCGCCGACGTCGTGGCCCTCACCTCGTCGAATGGTGAGGCGGCACCGCTGTGCCTCATCGAAGGGATGATGTGCGGGGCGATACCGGTGGCGACCGACATCGGCGACTGCGCCTCCATTGTGGATGGTCAGGGCATCATCGTGGAACCGTGCCCGACGGACATCAGCGCTGCCTGGGACGAGGCGATCGCCAGACGGGCCGAATGGATGCCGACGATCATGCGATCACGGGCGAGATTCAGTCATACCCGCATGGCCGCCGCCTACGCCGCTGTCATCGGGCGAGCCGTCGGTACCCCGACACCGATATCGCCCAGCGGGCTCATCAACTTCGCGCCATAGATGTCCGGCCGCGAGTTTCCGTACAAGACAGCATTCTGACCACCGATCTGCACGGAAACGATCTCGGGCGTGTGGCGGCTAGACTGGCCGCGTGGCAACCTGGGCCGACGTCGACCGCATCGCCCTGGCGTTGCCGGAGACCTCCGCCCGTATGTCGGCCGAAGGCACCCGTGAGTGGCGGGTACGGGACAAGCCGCTGGCGTGGGAGCGACCCCTGCGTCGGGTCGACCTCGAGGCGCTGGGCGACGCCGCGCCGAACGGTCCGATCCTCGGCGCGCGCACGCCGGATCTCGGTGCGAAGGAGGCTCTCCTCGCCGACGATCCGGCCGTGTACTTCACAACTCCCCATTTCAACGGCTACCCGGCGATCCTCGTCCGGCTCGACCAGATCCAGGTGGACGAGCTGGAGGAGCTCATCGTCGAGTCCTGGCTCAGCCGGGTACCGAAGCGGATCGCGGCGCAGTATCTCCAGTCGCGCTGAGTCTCACCTCGCGGGGCGACTCATCAGTCGTCGTCAGGCGGCTCAGGTGCACGTTCGAGTGTGTGGTCATCATCCGCGTTGCCCAGTCGGCCACCGCCTCCTCGTGCGCGAACACGATGACCTGACGCACCTGGGCGAAGCGGTACAGCAGGTCCAGCAGGCCATGGACCCGAGGGGTGTCGGCGCTCGACGTCACGTCGTCGAGGATCAGTGGCCCGAAGCGGCGCCGTCGGGACAGGTGTTCGCCGAGTGCGACGCGCGCTGACAGGTAGGTCTGCTCACGCGTACTTCGGGCGCCGCGCATCGGGTCGATGGTCGGCTCCGCCGGGTCGCTGATCCGGATCCGGAAGTCGGTGCCGATCGTGACGTGCGGGTACCGACCGTCCGTGATGTGGGGCAACGACCTGCCAAGCGCTGTCTCCAACGCGCTCGCGATCTCGCGGCGGGCACCGATTCCGGAGCGGCTCAGATACCCGTACGCCTCGTCCAGCACCTCATTCAACCGGCGAAGTGAGTTCAACCGCTGCCGCGCCTCGGCCAACGCCTGCTCAGCGGCACCGACCGAGAGGCGGTTGGCGAGCTTGGCCGCTGCTGCATCGCGGGCATGCAACGCGCGGTCCCGCTCGCGGGTGGCGCTCTCGTACGCCGACCGCGCTTGGGCCAGATCGTTGACGCTGGCCCGATGCGGCGCGTTCGGGTCGACCCGCTGGGCCAACCGCGCGACCTCGTCCTGGGCCTGGGCCAGTTGCTCTTCGAGTCCGCTGAGCGTCACCTGTTCCCGCGCCCGCCGCTCCAGCTCGACCCGCTGGTTGCGGTCCCGGTCACGGTGGAACTGCGCCAGCACGTTCTCCACTGTGTCCACATCGGGGCCGTAGCCCGCTCGTCCCAGCGCCCATACCAGTTGCAGCCGGGCATCGTGCACGCGGCTATCGTCAAGCTCCACGGTGGAGGCTCCTGGCCCACCGGCCCCGACACCGGGCGCCGGCGATACCGGAGCCTGGTCCTCCCGTACCGGACTGCGCAGGCCGATCACGACAGCCACCACGGCGAGACCGACACCGATCGCGGCGAGGCTCGCTCCGAGCGCCAACGATCCGCGCAGCGCCGCGAGCCCGACCCCGACCGCCACCACGATGACCGCCGTGACCGCCACGACGAGGGCCCGGCCATCCGGCTGTCGCAGTGCGCGCCAGCGACCACCCCGCCGCGGGCTGCCGTAGATGCGTGGCGCGAATTCGGTGTCGACGACGACCGACGGCATCTCGGCCACCGCCACCGCACCTCGTTCCGGCTCGTCCAGGACTCTGGCGTCGGGGCGCACGGCCGCGACCGTCGCCGAGACGAGGTCGTGTTCGGCCGCCCGCAGTCTTCCCTCCGCTGCGATGACGGCCGCGTCGGTGTCGTCATCGGTCTCCGGCGAGTCGAGGACCGGCTTGACGAACGGGTCGCCCGCCTGCTTGCGTACGGCGCCTTGAAGCTCAACCACCCGGTACTGCGCGTCGGCCAGTTCGGCGGCGATCAGCTCCTGCTCCTTGGAGTACGCGAAGGCGCTCCACTGCCCGAGCGAAGCGGATGCCCGCTCGTGCTGCTCGGTCAGGTCCTTCAGCTCCTTCAGCTCCGAGCTCCGCTCGACCACATCCAGCTCGGCTCGGCCGAGTGGACTCGTGGCATCGGTGTCGTCGCCGGTGTGGCGGCGTCGCAGGCGCTCGATGCGCTCACACGCGCGCACCGCGTCGGCTTCACGGATGCACAGTGCCACGGCCTCGCTCAGCTCGTTGCGCCCGCTGCCCTGCTGGACCCAGGCCGTGGCGGCGTAGGAATGCCGGTCCAGACCCACCCAACCGGTGGTGTCGAGGCCCCCGTGGTACCGCAGTGACGGGGACACGTCGTGGCGGCCGCCCTCGTGCGGGCCGGTCAGTGCGGTCGCGGTGGACGAATCGGGGTTGAGCAGATCCTGGTAGATCTGCACCGGGTCGTCGTTGTCGCGGTCCAGCATCGCCTCGACCGCCCAACCGTGGACGTGCCACGGCTTGCGGTCGAACTCGGAGTCCTCGGTCGTCTCGAGCTCCTCGCTCCGACCGCATATGGCGGCGAAGAGTGCCGCATGCCACGTGGACTTGCCCGACTCGTTGGGCCCGACAACGACGTTCATCCCGGGCCGGAGGTTCAGCGTCTGATCAACCAGGCCACCGAAGGCCACGGCTTTGACCCACCGGACGAGCATGGCTCACTCCCACCCGTCGGCGGCGGCCGACGGCCAGAGGTTCGAGCGACCGTCGAGTGCCGACAGTCCGATCCGCAGCACCTGGTCGCGCATGGCCGCCGGCAGCGGCGCCTCGCTGACGTCACGCACGAACTTCCCCCGCACCGTGGGCTCGTCGCGGAAAGCGGACGGGTCGTGTCGTCCGCCGTCGGCCACCAGCTCGAGCAGCAGGTCGTCTGAATCCATGCCGGTCATCGCTGCTCCTCTCCAACGGGCATGGGACCTGTCCCAGCTCACGATGCCGGAGCGGACAGGCCAGCGCCAGGCACAACCCGGCGTCATTCGTACCGCTCGGGGAGGTCGAACTCCACCCGTACGGCTGACGCACGCACCAGAGTGTGGCGGTTCGCGCCTTCTGCGGCCGCAGACGACGGATTGGAGGTCTCAGGTCCGCTATCGCGGAGGTGAACCGGCCGCGCGGCAGAGGCCCGACCGCCAGCTACGATGGCGTCGGTGGACCTCCTGGAACCCGTTGTACAGCCCTACGCCTGGGGCTCCAGCGTCGCGATCGGGGAGATCCTCGGTAGGCCGTCGCCCGGCCCCGAGGCCGAACTGTGGATCGGCGCGCACCCGTCCGGCCCGTCCGGGCTACGCCGCGACGGCCGGGTGAGCAGGCTCGACGTGGTGATCGCCGAGGATCCGGGGCGCGAACTCGGCCAGAGCTGCGTCTCCCGGTTTGGCGCCCGACTGCCGTTCCTGCTCAAGGTGCTCGCGGCCAGCCGGGCCCTGTCGATTCAGGTCCACCCGGACCGGGCACAGGCCGTGGCCGGGTACCGGGCGGAGACCGAACGCGGTATCCTCCCCGGCGATCCGGGCCGTACGTACGTCGACGATTGGCCGAAGCCGGAGGTGCTCTGCGCGCTGACGCCGTTTGAGGCGCTGGCCGGTTTTCGCGCCCCCGCCGACGCGGCCGGCCTGCTCGAGGCGCTCGCGGTCGACGAGCTCGCTCCCCTCGCCGCACGGCTGCGCGCAACGGTTGACCCGGCGATCCTGCGCGACACGCTGGCCGCGTTCCTCGACTGGCCCGAGCCCGACCTTCCGGCGATTCTCGACCGGGTGGTCCAGGCCTGTGCGCGCCTGGCGCGCGGATCGTCGTACGGGCCCGCTTGTGCCGCGGCCCTCCGGTTGGCTCGCGAGCATCCGGACGACCCGGGGCTGCTGGCCTCCCTGCTGTTGCGCCACGTCCTGCTCGAGCCGGGCGAGGCACTGTTCATGCCGCCCCGAGGCATCCACGCCTACCTTCACGGCGTCGGCATCGAGGTGCTCGGGAACTCCGACAACGTCCTACGCGCGGCGCTGACTCCGAAACAGGTCAACATCCCCGAACTGCTGCGGGTTGTCGACCCCGCCATCGAGGTTCCGCTGCTACAGCCCCGTCGGATCTCCGGCGAAGTCTCGACCTACGACGCCGGCGTCCCCGAGTTCCGGCTCTACCGAGTGGACCTCGGCTCGGAGCCGATTGCGCTACCCGGTACGGGCCCTGGGCTTGCTCTGTGCCTGGCCGGCGATGCGGTACTTCGCGACGACACGGAGGCCGCGCTCAACCTCGGCCGCGGAGGTTCGGCATTCATCGCGGCCGCCGATGGTCCGGTACGGGCAACCGGTCCGGCGACCATGTTTCTTGCCACCGTCGGTTGACCTGTCATGACCAGTTCCCGGACCGTCTGGTAGCCCGGCAGGCCGAGTCGGGCCAGGCGCTGGCCCACCCGTACGACCGAGTTCGCCACGCCGTTGACATCCGGCCAGTACGACTCGGTCGCGATAGCCACCCGCACGGCCGCAGGTTGGGCTCGCCAGGCTGCGTGCCGACGACGGACCAGGGTCGTGTCGGCAAAGACTTGTCGAACTCGCGGCCGACCGGTGCGCATCCCGCCCCGCCGCACCCCGATACGCCAGAAGCTGCCCAATCGCCCGATTGAACTTGGTGTACCGGAGTGGTTGCCTGACCTGCAACATTCGGTAACACCCGCCGCGGTCGCGGCGGACGTTCCCCATCGCCCGGCCCGCCGGGTCGTCACACTGCGTGCAGGTCCGGCGCGGCGTCGGCGCCCTGACAGCGTCGAGCTGTCCCATGGTGTTGAGTGACGAGGCACAACCCCGAAACAGAAGGACTGTCACGTGAGGTTTTTCGTCTACGCCGTTGCGTTGCTCCTGCTCATGTCGCTGGCGTTGTTTATCAAGGCGGTCATCTTCGACCGCCGTCCACAAAAGACCGGGCTCTTCTTCGCATTGCTGTCGATCCCGCTGCTGCTGATCTACTACCAGGACATCTGGGTGAAGCTGCTGGCCACGCTGGATATCCGGCGATGGGTGTTGACGCCCTTCAAGGGCTACGGCATCGATCCGAACTTCGACTCGGGCGTGCTGCCGGGCATCATCATTATCGGCATCCTGCTGGTTCACATGCTCGTGCTGCAGCGCGTGGCCGTCCGGGACCGCCTGCAACGGGTCTACAACCCCATCGCGAACTTCTTCGCCGGAGCCGTCGCCGCGACACTCATCGACGCCACGCTGGTCGGCGTCTTCCGGCTGGGATGGCTCGGCGCGGTCGTCATCGCCGTGGTCTTCACGCTGGTCTACCTCGGTGTGATCGCGCTGCTCGCGGCCCTGCTCGAGGTCATCGTCGCGCTGGCCGAGTACGTGATGGTGTGGGTAAAGCGAAAGATCTTCGCGCTCGCCACAATGATCACCCGGGCTTCGAGCTGGCTATCCTCACTCTCCGGTCGGCTCGGTCTGCAGTCTTTCGCCGACAGGATCCGTCAGGAGACGCAGGAACAGGAGAACGTCTTCATGGACGAGCAGGAGGCGCAGGACAAGGCTCTGTTCGAGGCGTACCTGCGCGACCGCGCCCGGCGGCGTCGGCTGATCCAGGGCGGGCATCTGCCGCCGGAGCCGGAGGGCCAGCCGTTGGCGGCGGCACCAGCGGTAGCGCCACCGGCGACCGCGATGACGAGCGAGACGACCGTCGACCCGGCGCCACCGCTCGGTGCGGGAGCGTAAACCTCCGGCGGTCAGCCGCCCTGATCGGTCCTGAGGACCTGGACAACCGCGGAGGCCATCCGGATTTCACCGATCCCGGTCGGGTGGAAGGGGAAGCTGTCGGCCCGGCCCTGGATGTCCGGGCCGAGCGCGTCGTCACTCAGCTCGCAGAGGGGGGTCAACCGGGGTCTGGCCGCGTCGAACTTGTACTTCTCCGCGCCGCCCGTGAGCACGCCGTTCAGGGCGGCGTTGCGGTTGGTGAGCAGATTCACGTTGGCCGCGCTGAGGCCCGGCGTGCCGACCGGGCCCTTGGTGTCCTTGCAATCGGCGCCGGAGTTGAAGACATCGTAGGAGGTGACAACGACGATCTGCGGCCTGTCGGGTAGATCGTTGAGGTCCTCGAGCAGGTTTCCGTAGTCACGGTCGAACTGAGCCAGCCGGTAGGAGAACTCCCCCTCGGTGAGTTTGTCGGAGCAGTTCCTGACGCCGTAGCAGTACCGCAGGAAGTCTGACCAGTAGAGATCGTTCGGTCCGATCACGACGACGACGTACTTGAGCCCCTGCACCTGCTTGAGCACTCCGACCTGGGGCGGTTCGAGCCGGCCCCCGACCGCTTGCGGGCCGCGAAGGCCGTTCCCGATCGAGGCGCCGGAACAGGCGAGGTTGAGAACCCGCTCGCCCCGCAGCTCGCCGATCTCTGCGGCCAACGAGTCGGAGCTGCGGCCGCAGGCCGCGTCGTCGGCGGTCGGCTTGGCCAGGGGTGGTCCACCGACGCGGGCCGCGCGCGAATCCCCGATGACGGCACCGACAAATCCTCGTATCGGTGGCCCGACGGCCGCCGGCGCCAGGTAGGAAGCCCCCACGAGGTCGGCCAGGGAGCGTACGTTCTGGAGCCCCCGGACGGCTCCCGAGTAGGCGAGGACGCCGGCAGTCAGCCACACCACGAGCGTGATCGCCACCGCGACGACGGCCATGCCTCGCATCTGGCGGGCCGATCGCTGCCAGATCTCGGCGACGGTCATCTGATGGCGCTGCTCCCGCGTCTCCCGGCGAAGCGTCAGCGCGACCCGCGCGTACGCGACGACGGCGGTAGCCACCAGCACGAACGCGACCAGACCGACGCTCGCCCAGATGTACCAACGGGCGTACCCGACGCCGATGGACCTGGTGGCATCAGCGCCAAGACTGCCCCGGGTCGACGGATCGAGTACGGCGGCGGCGGCGGCGTTGCGTTGGACCGGTCCCAGGGTCAGCCGGGGCCGCAGCGGTCCGTACACCTGCAGCGGAGTGATGTCGAGCTTGGTGTTACCGATCTGGACGAGCTGGGCCGGACCGGAGATCGACAACGTCGCCGGGCGTGCGCTCACGAAGAGTGTTTGCCCGGCCACGGTCAGCGTCTGGGCCGGCGTCAGCAGGATCGTCGTCGGCACGCCGACGAGAAGACAGAGGAGAACCAGCACGAGCGTCGGCCAGGACCGCACCTCATTCAGCGTCGCGCTGCGTCGCAGCCACGCCGGACGCCGTATATGTGATCCACTCGGCTCCGGCTCAGACTCGGCTGCAGGGGTCTCCAGGCTGAGCAAGCCGGCCACGGAGCGTCGAAGGTGCCTCAGCCCGACCTCCTCGCCAGCTCGGTGACCGCGACCAGGGGGAAAGGCGGTCACAGCGGCATCTAAGCCTCATAGTATCGCCAGATGGGCGCGCTGCCGATGCACGGCGGACGCGCCGGATGGCCGCCAAGGGAACTTCTGCCAATGGAACTGCCTGCGTCGGTCCGATGTTGAACCGATGACGCGGTCTTTGCCAAAGAGCACCGGGGGTTATGCCGTGCAACAGCAGTCGCAGACGCAGCCTCAAGCCATGGGCGGGCACCCGCGACGGTGGGTGATTCTGGGCGTACTGATCGTCAGCCTGCTCGTCGTCGTCCTCGACAACACTGTGCTCAACGTCGCACTGAAAACGATCGCAGACCCGGTCCATGGGCTCGGTGCCAGCCAGACCGAGCTGGAATGGTCGATCAATTCGTACACGCTGGTCTTCGCCGGCCTGCTGTTCACCGCCGGGATCCTCGGCGACCGGTTCGGACGGCGCCGGACGCTCCTGGTGGGCTTGACCCTCTTCGGTCTCGCCTCGCTCGCCTCTGCCTACTCCCGGACGCCTACGGAGCTGATCTACGCGCGGGCTCTGATGGGCATCGGAGCGGCGGCGATCATGCCCTCGACGCTCTCGATTATTTCGAATGTCTTCGATCCCCGCGAGCGCGGGAAGGCGATCGGCGTCTGGGCCGGCGCGGTTGGGCTGGGCATCGCCATCGGTCCGGTCGTCGGCGGCGCGCTGCTCGAGGTGGCGTGGTGGGGTTCGGTCTTCTTGATCAACGCGCCAATCGTCATCATCGGCGTCATCGCGGTGAGCATGCTCGTGCCCGAGTCTCGTGATCCCCATCCGGGCCGCGTCGACCTGGTCGGCGTGGGCCTGACGATCGCCGGACTGATCGCCTTCGTGTACGGCGTCATCTATGGCGGCGAGAATAGCTTCGGCGCCGTGCGGTCGTGGGCGATGATCGTGCTGGGCCTCGCGATCCTCGCCTTCTTCGTGTGGTACGAGTCCCGTAGCGATCATCCGTCGTTGGATGTGCGACTGTTCCGAAACCCGCGCTTCTCCGCTTCGGTCGGCGCCATCGGGCTCGTCTTCTTCGCCGCTCTGGGAACCCTGTTCTTCCTGTCGTTCTACCTGCAACTCGTGCGCGGTTACTCGCCGTTGAAGGCGGGCCTCGTCGTGACGCCGTTCGCCGTCGCGCAGCTCGTCTTCGCTCCGCTGAGCTCGACGATGGTGAGGCGCTTCGGCCCTCGTACGGTCTGCGCGGCCGGACTCGCGCTGGTCACGATCGGCTTGGTCGGCATCGCGACCTTCGGCGCCGAGACGCCGATCTGGATCGTCTGCGTCTTCTTCTTCATCCAGGGCGCCGGGATGGCGAACACGGTCCCACCCTCGACGGAGTCGATCATGGCGTCGGTCCCGCGCGACCGGGCCGGCGTCGGCTCGGCGGTACAGAACACCGTCCGCCAGGTCGGCGGCTCCATCGGCATCGCGGTGCTCGGATCCATTGTGGCGACCGTCTTCCGCCAACAGATTGCCAACACCGCGGCGACCCTCCCCGCCCCTGCGCGGCCGACCGCCACGTCGTCCATCTCCGGCGCGTACGGCGTGGCCGAACGGCTGGGCTCGTTGGGGCCGCGGCTCATCAAGGCGGCGAACGACGCCTTCATCACCGCCATGCACTGGTCCGCCGCCATCGCCGCGGTCGTGACCGTTGGCGGCATCGCCGTGGTACTCGCCTGGCTGCCTCGCTACTCGATCACGCATCCGGCGCCGGAACCGACCACAATGGACGCCGAGAGGCGCCGGGTGACGTTGTACTCCCGACCGGCCAACAGGCGCATAAAGTCCCGCTGAGCTCAGCGGGATGCGCTACGGGCGACCGAACCGCTCCGCCCGACGGCTTCGATATCCCAGTACGAGCCGAATGCATGGATCCGGCTGATCTCCACCCGGCCGAAGGCATGCGGCACGACGGGGTCGATGGTCAGTTCACCGTCGCGTGCGTCCAGACCCAGCATCGCCCGCATCATGGCCAGCGGTGCGCCCGTCGCCCAGGCCTGCGGGCTGCACGCGGTCGGGTACGGCACTGGGAACCGGGAGACCGAACGCGGGTACCCGGAGAAGGCTTCCGGCAGCCGGTAGCCCGTGTACGCGGCCGCCTCGATCATGGCTACCGCGATCCGGTTGGCCTCCTCGCGGTATCCGTACCGGGCCAGCCCCATCGCAATGATCGAGTTGTCGTGTGGCCACACGGTGCCGAGGTGGTACCCGATCGGGTTGAAGCCTCTGTCCTTTGTAGATAGTGTACGCACTCCCCAACCGGAGAACATACTGTCGGACATGAGCTGGCCGACCACCGCCTCCACGAGTTCGTCCTCCACGATGCCGCTCCAGAGCAGGTGACCCATGTCGGAGGTCATCGAGTCGACCTGACGCTTGTCCCCATCGAGCGCGATGGCGAAGTAACCACCGCGGTCGGGGATCCAGAAGTCGGTGTTGAACCGCTCCTTGAGGCTCGCGGCGTCCACCCGCAGCCGCGTGGCGAGCAGCGGATCCTCCAGCGGACCATCGGCCAGTTCGGCCAGACGCAGCTTGGCGTCGTAGACATAGCCCTGAAGTTCACAGGTCGCGATCGGCAGGTAGGGGAGCGTTCCGTCCGCGAACTGCACGCCGTCACGGGAGTCGCGCCAGCACTGGTTACCCAGCCCTTGCGACGAGCGGGTCTGGTACTCGACATACCCGTCGCCATCGCGGTCGCCGTACCGGTCGATCCAGTCCAGAGCCGCCCGCGCCTGCGGGGCGAGCCGGCGGACGAGCGTGGCGTCCGCACTCCACCGCCAGTACTCGGAGAGCAGGATCAGCCAGAGCATCGTCGCGTCCGCCGTGCCGTAGTACGGGCTGTGCGGCTTGAGGCCGAGCCTGGTCAGCTCGCCCTGCCGTATCTCGTGCAGGACCTTGCCGGGCTCCTCGTCCTTGAAGTCGTCGCGCTGCTTTCCCTGCAGGGTCGCCAACTCCAGCAGCGCCCCGCGGGCGAGTTGCTGTCCGAAGGGGACGGTCTGGTACGCGGTGATGAGCGTGTCCCGACCCATGATGGTGAGGAACCACGGTAGGCCCGCCGCCGGCAGGATGACCCGACGTCCCTCCACTGTGCTCTCGACTCGCAGGGCCAACAGGTCACGTGCGGTCTGCTCAGCGATGTGGCGCAGCACGTCGGCGTCGGTGGAGAGGCTGGGCACCTCGGCGTACCACTGGGTCATCGCGTCATCGCGGGGCGCGTCCTCGGATTCCGCGTAGCCCGTTCGGGCCGGAACCAACCCATCCGGTCCGATCTCGAGCGGCACAACGAGCTCGACCGACCAGATGACGTCGTCAACCAGCTCCAGCCGCCACACCAGATCGTCTCCATCCAATGTGGAGGGCGGCGGGTCGATCGCGACCCGGCTCTGCGCCCGGAAGTCGCCGTTGCGATAGGAGAAGCGGAGTTCGGTGAGGTCGGCGGCGTGTGACCGAACGATCTGAGCCGAACGGTCGCGCACGACATCCTTGATCTCGAACAGGTCGGCGAAGTCGCACCCGACCGACAGGCGCAGCTCGATCTGCTTCGGCTCCCGCGCGAAGCACCACACCTCGATCCGCTCCCGCAGTGACCCGCTCAACGATCGCAGGCGCCGCACCCCGATGTCGTTGGGGGCCAAGTCTGGCAATGCAGGGCTGGTGAGGAAGAAGACGGCTGAGAAGTGCTCGGAGTTGCCCGAACGCAGAGGGAGCAACCGAGCGCCTGCGATCGTCAGCACCCAGGTCGAGATGAGTCGCGTGTCGGCATGCACCAGTCCCCCAATGGAACCCGCTGGCACGTCTCCGCTGGCGTCGGAGTACATGAAGGAGACACCCTCGAGGACGGCCACAGCGCCCGGGCCCATCTCGGGCGGCAACGAACGACCGCCCGGATCGGGCAGACTCTCGTCCGGTGGGACGGGCCACGGGTTTGCCGGAGTCGGGCGCGTCCTCTGCCTACCGTGCATCGCCGTCCAGCCTAGATTCACCATCCGGCCGACGCGGGCTCATTCGGCAGCCGCCCGCTCATCGCCCGGCGCCCGCCGCTTGACCGCTTTCGCCGAGGCGCTCGTCCTCGACGCCATCAGGTGGCTCTGCGTGCTGTGTGCTCACGCGGCGGCGTGAACCGGTTCCTCTTCACCCGGTGCGGCGGCGGTAACCGGCGGTAGTGCTCGCTCCGGGCTCACCACCATGGCGGTGCCGTACGCGCAGACCTCGGTGAAGCCACCTCGGATCTGGCGATGGTCGAACCGCATACCGACGACAACGTTCGCCCCCAGTTGAGTGGCCCGCTCCATCAGGTCGGCCACCGCTTCCTCCCGGGTATGGATGACGGAGCCGACACGGGCGTCGCCAGCACCATCGAGTCCCTTGACGCCCTCAACGTACGGATTGTCGGGGAGCACCGTTGCTCCGATGACCTCGCCCAGGATCGCCTCGACGCGGTAACCCGGTACGTGGTCGATGGTCAGGACCAGCATGTACGTGGGATTCCCGTTGGCGGCATGGTCCAAACAGGATCGACCTCGATTGACAGCCGCGCAGCGGTGGCCCGACGATGGCCGGCATGGCGAACCTCGCACTGACCGATTCCAGTCGCATCATCGCCGGCGTCGTCCTCATTACGATCATCACAATCGAATTCGGTGGCTACTACCTGACCCGGATCGTGCGCGGTCAGGTGCCGATGACCGAATTCCAGAAGTCGTTTGCCCGGGCCGGGCACGGCCACGCCGGAGCATTGGTCATTCTCGCGCTCGTAGGTCTGATCCTCGTCGATGCGGCCGGGATGGCCGGCTTCTGGGCCTGGACCGGCCGGCTTGCGATCCCGATCGCCGCGATCCTCATGCCGGCCGGTTTCTTCGCCTCGTCGGCCGGTAAGAACGTGAACCAGCCGAACCGTGCGATCCTGGCGCTGTGGGTCGGCGCAGCGATTCTCGCTATCGGCACGCTCACCCTCGGCATCGGTCTACTGCTCGCCTGAACCACGGCCTACTGCTGCACGTGCCCCGCGCCGCCGAGGCTGTGAACGTCTTACGTTGCCAGGACAACCACGAACTTCCATCGCTCCCGGCTCCGCGGTCGGCCTGAGGCTACGCGGTCCCCTTTCGGCGCTGCCACAGCGACGAGCCGATGGCGATCAGGATCCCGCCCAGGAAGATGAGCGTACCCATGACATCGACCTGCGGTGGCAGGCCGACCCTGGTCGCTCCCCAGATCCAGAGCGGGAACGTGACGACGCTGCCGGCCGTGAAGTTCGTGATGACAAAGTCGTCGATGGACAGCGCGAACGCGAGCAAACCTCCGGCGAGCACGCCCGGAAAGATCATCGGGAATGTCACCAGCCAGAACGTGGCCCATGGTC
The DNA here is from genome assembly GCA_046728155.1 of Actinomycetota bacterium. Lineage (GTDB taxonomy): Bacteria > Actinomycetota > Actinomycetes > Mycobacteriales > Micromonosporaceae > CAWDLX01. The sequence goes on along the minus strand of JBKPDY010000013.1, from coordinate 12,167 downwards.
CCGCCCCGAGGTCACGGGCGGCCTCTTCGGCGTACCGATCGAGAGTCAGTACCCGAGCCCGCACGACCACCGCGACGAACGAGATCGAGAACATGACATGCGCGATGACAATCGTCACGATGCCGAGACCTACACCGGAGCTGACGAACAGCGACAGCAGCGACGCACCCATGACCAGCTCGGGTGAGGAGATCGTTGCGAACATGACGAGGTTGGTGACGCCGGCGCCGTGGAACCGGTAGCGCCCCAGGGCGACTCCGACGAGCGTGCCCAGCGCACCGGCGATGATCATCGTTACAAGAGCGATCACGAGAGATCGCAGCAGGGCGTCCCGCAGTTCCGGGATGTCGTTGAGCCGCCCGTACCACTTGAACGTGAAGCCGTCCCACGTGGTGTTGTAGCGCCCCCTCGTGTTATTGAAGCTGAACAGGACCATGATCCCGATCGGGAACGCAAGCCACAGAATGATCAGCCACGTGTACGCGAAGAGGATCCGGTCGCCGATGCGGCGGCGTGGTTTGTTCACGGGCGCCAGGGCCGGCTCGACCGCTTCCGTGCGAGTAAGGGTTCCGGTCATACCTGCTCGCCTCCGCGCTCGCTCCGCTCCTCGGGCCTGTCGGCCCTGCGATGCTCACTCGCTGTCGGCTCGGTCATCGCGCTGCCACCGTAAGGACGTCCTCAGTGCCGAGGGCTCGGGCGTAGACGAAGATACCCACCAGCAGAACGGCCATGAGGACGAACGAGAGCGCCGACGCCGAAGGATAGTTCTGTGTCGTCAGGTACTGGGCCTGGATCACCTGCCCGACCATGGTCGTAGCTGAGCTGCCGAGCAGTTGGGAGTTGACGTAGTCAGAGCTGGTCGGCACGAACGTCATGAGGACACCGGCGAAGACACCGGGTAACGAGAGTGGTAGGACCACCCGCCGGAACACCTCGACCGGCGTCGCGTAGAGGTCGCGGGCGGCCTCCATCACCCGCGGGTCGATGCGCTCCAGGGCAACGTAGATGGGCAGCACCATGAACGGCAGGTAGTTGTACGTCAGTCCGCCGATCACGGCGAAGGCGGTGCCGGTGATATGGAAGCTCGGCGAGACGAGGTGCAGCGCACGCAGCCAGGTCAGCAGGAGACCTTCGTCGGTCAGGAAGAACTGCCACGAGATCGTTCGCAGGACGAACGAGACGAAGAACGGCAGCAGGAGGAGGAACAGGTACGTCGACTTGCGCCGCCCGCCGCGGAACGCAATCCAGTACGCGACCGGAAAGCCCAGGACAATCTGCAGCACAGTCGTGATCAGTCCATAATAGACCGAGCGCTCGATCTGCACCTGGTAGTTCGAGATCGCGTTGGTGTAGGTCTGCCAGTGAAGCGTCTGGGCGAAGCCACTGACGGGGTCGCCCTGCGTCAACGACAGCGAGAACATCGCCGCCATCGGCACCACGAAGAAGAGGAGCAGCCACAAGCCACCCGGGAGGATCAGGGCGTACGGGGCGAGCTTAGTCCGCATCGCGTGACCCATGGCTGCTCCCTTCTGCTAATAACCGTTCGCAAGCTGCGGTGGCTCGCCGAGGCTCGCCTCCTCGCGCCTCACGTCATCTGCTAATAACCGTTCGCAAGCTGCGGTGGCTCGCCGAGGCTCGCCTCCTCGCGCCTCACGTCATCTCTCGGCCGTACTAGGACAGGACGATGGGCTGGAAGGTGTCCTGGTACTGCTGCCGTTCGGCCGCGGTGTCGAACTCCCGGTAGTAGTGCAGCTTGCCCAGTGTGGCATCGTCCGGGAACACGAGCGGGCTGTTCGCAACCGCCTCGAAGTAGGCCTTGTCATCCGGACCAGCCTTGGCGGCGTCCGACTGCATGATCGCCTTCGCCGCGGGCACCGGGGTCACGTAGCCGATGTACTCCGCGAGGCTGGCGGCGATCTCCGGGCGGTAGAAGAAGTCGATGCACATGATGGCGTCCACCGGGTTGTCCGCCGTGCTCGGGATGGCGAAGTTATCCGTCCAGATCGTGCCGCCCTCGCTCGGGATGATGAACTGGAGATTGCGGTTGTCGGAGGTGTTCTTCTGCAGGATGTCGCCCGACCACGCCTGCGTGATCCAGACCTCTCCGCTGCCGAGGGCATCGATGTAGGACTGGTCGTAGTACTTGCGGACGAGGTCCTTCTGGGCCCGTAGCTTGTCGGCCGCCTTCCGCCAATCGTCGGGTGTGGACTTCTCCGGGCTGATGCCGAGCGCGATCATGGCGAAGTTGCCCAGTTCCTGGCTGTCCTGCATCATACCGATCTTGCCTTTGTACTTCGGGTTCCACAGGTCGGCCATGCCGGAGATCGGATCCTTGATCTTGTCAGGATCCCACGCGATGCCGGTCATGCCGGAAGCCCACGGGACACTGTAGACATTGCCCGGGTCGTAGGCCTCGGTCTTGTACTTGGCACCGGCGTTGAGGCTGTAATTCGGAAGCTTCGAGTGGTCCAGCGGCGCGAGGTACCCGCCCTGAACGAACTGCTTGAACTCGATCCCGTCGGTGATGACCATGAGGTCGTACCCGATCGACTGGTGCGCCGCCAGCTGCGGTTGCACCTTGGCAAACCACGGACCCATGTCCTGGATGACTTCCTTGTAGGTCACCTTGATGCCGGTCTCCTGGGTGAACTTGGCGAGCTCCGGCTTCTTCGGGTCCATATACAACGGCCAGTTGGCGAAGTTCAGCGTGCCGTGCTTGGTCTTGCCCGCCCAGTATTTCTGAACCGCGTCGGGGGCTGGCGTTGTCGGGGTCGAGGCGCCGCCCGAACCCTTCACACCACACGCGGCCAGGGTCATCGCCGCGGCGGAGAGGCCCGAGATGCGCAGCGCGTTCCTCCGGCTCAGGCGTCGCTGGGTCAGTCCGCGCAGGAAGGCGGGATCCATCGGTGTCGGCTGATTCATAGGTCAGGCTCCAATCGCGTACGAGTGCACAGGGTTCCAGCTGAGGTAGACGGTGTCGCCGCGGACCGCGATGTCATCGGCCGAGGAGGCGTTCTGGTCGAACACCACGACTTCGGCGCCCATTGAGGTTGCGACGGTGTAGTTGGTTGAGGTGCCGAGGTATACGACTTCGGAGACCCGCCCGCGCAGGACGCTGACATCGGTTGCTGCCGGCGCGGCCGCCGAGATGTCGATCTTCTCGGGCCGTACGGACAGCTCCAGCATGTCGCCCGGCCGCACCGAGTTGCCCGGGAGACGGGCGATGATCCGCTCGTCCGGGCCGACGGCGACGACCGCGCGTCCATTGTCGACACTGCTCACCCGACCGGAGAGAATGTTCGACGTACCGATGAAGTTGGCGACGAACTTGGTCGCCGGGCGCTCGTAGATCTCACGTGGCCGGCCGAGGTGCTCGATGACGCCGTCGTTCATCACGGCGATGCGGTCGGACATCGTCAGCGCCTCGCCTTGGTCGTGCGTGACGTAGACGAACGTGACGTTGACCTCGCGCTGGATCCGCTTGAGCTCGACCTGCATGTGTTGGCGCAGCTTGAGATCAAGGGCGCCGAGCGGTTCGTCGAGGAGCAGCGCCCGCGGCCGGTTCACCAGGGCGCGGGCGACGGCTACCCGTTGCTGCTGGCCTCCCGAGAGCTCTCGCGGGGCGCGCTTCTCCCGCCCGACGAGGTCGACGATCTCGAGCATCTCCCCGACCCGGCGGCGGATCTCGGCCCGTTCGACGTTCTTGCGCTTGAGGCCGAACGCGACGTTCTCGAAGACGTTCATGTGGGGGAAGAGCGCGTAGGACTGGAACACCATATTCACGTCACGCTTGTTGGGCGGAACGTTGGTCACCTCGGTGCCGTGGAGGAAGACCGACCCGCGGGTGGGGTCCTCGAATCCGGCGATCACCCGCATCGTCGTCGTCTTACCGCACCCGGACGGGCCGAGCATGGAGAAGAACTCGCCCTCAGCGACGGCGACATCGATCCCCTTCACCGCGGCGATCGTCTCACCGTGCGCGTGGAACTCCTTGACCACGCCCACGAGCTCGATGGCCGGACCGTCCACATCGGTTGACGCCGGCCGTTGCGCGGGAAACGTCACGGTCATGCGGCACTCCCACCGCTGCCCGGCGAGTTGCTGATCTGACTCGCCTCCGCAGGCGTCGACGAGTTGCGCAGGGCCGGCATCGCGTCAGCCAATCGGGGCCACCTCCGGGGGGAGCGGTCGGTGTGCCTGGTCACCGGCCGGGGGACATCGTAGCTAGTGAAGAGTCCGACATAAGATGCGGAGGACTCTGGCACACCTAGCGTACTGTGACAAGGGATTCCGCAGTGCTTTTACCGGTCTGCAACGGATTCCTTTGCCAAATGTCGTGTGCCCCCGAGCTGCGAAGCCACCTCCCGCCGAACTGGGGCAATTCATCCGATGTAGTACCTATCGGCAACGGCGAGAGCCTCGTCGAGGATCTGCAGCCCCTGCCTGACCTCGTCCGCGGTCACGGTACACGGAGGCACGACGTGCACCCGGTTGAAGTGGGTGAACGGCCACAAACCCCGCTGCTTGCAGGCGGCGACGACCTCGCTCATGGGGCCACCGGAGCCGTTGTACGGCACCAGCGGCTCCCTCGTGGCGCGGTCCCTGACCAGCTCGACCGCCCAGAACACGCCCAACCCGCGTACCTCGCCGACGCTCGGATGCCGGGTCGCCAGCTCGGCCAGCCCTGGTCCGATCACGTCCTCCCCGATGGCCCGGGCGTGCTCGACGATGCCCTCCTCCTTGAAGATCTGGATGGAGGCGACCGCCGAGGCACACGCGAGCGGATGGCCGGAGTACGTCAGTCCGCCGGGGAATACCCGTTCCCGGTAGGTCTCGGCGATGGTGTCGGAGATGATGACGCCGCCGAGCGGCAGGTATCCGGAGTTGACCCCCTTTGCAAAGGTGATCAGGTCAGGCGTGACTCCCCAGCGGTCGACCGCGAACCACTCGCCGCAACGGCCGAAGCCGGCCATCACCTCGTCGGCGATGAAGACGATGCCGTACTCGTCGCAGAGCGCCCGAACTCCTTCGAGGTACCCCGTCGGTGGTACCAGGATGCCGTTGGTGCCGACCACCGTCTCCACCAGGACGGCCGCGATCGTGCCAGGTCCCTCGAAGATGATGGTGTCACGCAGGTGTTGCAGCGTTCGCTCGCTCTCCTGCGACTCGTCCTCGGCGTGGAAGGCTGAGCGATACAGGTACGGGCCCCAGAAGTGGACCACCCCGATGGCGGTCGGCTCATTGGCCCATCGGCGGGGATCCCCGGTCGCCGTGATCGCCGCCGCCGTCGAACCGTGGTAACTGCGGTACATGGCGAGCACCTTGTGCCGGCCGGTGTGTCCGCGGCCCAGCCGGATCGCGTTCTCGGTCGCCTCCGCGCCGCCGTTGGTGAAGAAGACCCGGTTCAGCGTGCCCGGCGCCAGCTCCGCGATGAGCCGGGCCGCCTCGCCGCGCTTGTCGTTGGCGAAGGCGGGTGCGACGGTGCACAGCTTCGCCGCCTGCTCCTGTATCGCGGCGACGAGCCGTGGATGCTGGTGACCGATGTTCAGGTTGACCAACTGCGACGAGAAGTCGAGGTACCGCTTGCCCGCGTAGTCCCAGAAATAGCTGCCGGACGCGCCAGCGATCGGCATCGGGTCGATGAGTCCCTGCGCGGACCAGGAGTGGAACACATGCGCCCGGTCGTCGGCCCGGACGCTGGCGTCGTCGGTCATCTCGTCCTCGGAAAATGAAGGTCCACTGTGGAGGTAGCTGGCGCCGGCCACCTCGATGTGACGACCTTGGTCCGGGTGTAGAAGTGGACACCATCCGGGCCGTACATGTGGGTATCGCCGAACAGAGAGGCCTTCCAGCCACCGAACGAGTAGTACGCCACCGGAACCGGGATCGGCACGTTCACACCGACCATGCCGGCCTGGACGTCGAACTGGAACTGGCGCGCGGCCGCCCCGTCGCGGGTGAAGATGGCGGTGCCGTTTCCATACTCGTTGGCGTTGACCAGGCCAACCGCTTGGTCGTATGTTTGGGCCCGAACAACGCCGAGCACCGGTCCGAAGATCTCGTCGGTGTAGACGGTCATATCCGGGGTCACGTGGTCGAGCAGGCTAGGGCCGAGGAAGAAGCCGTGCTCCGGCACGTCCGCTTGGCGCCCGTCGGCGATGATGACGCCACCCTGATCGATGTAGGACGCCACCCGGTCGCGGTGTTCCCGGGTGATGAGCGGGCCCATCTCGGAGTCGGGATCGGTTCCAGCGCCGATCTTCAGCTTCGGCAGCCGGGCGGCGATCGCGTCCACCAACGGACCGCCCACCTCTCCGACCGCGACCACCACGGATATGGCCATGCACCGCTCACCGGCCGAGCCGTACGCCGCGGAGACGGCAGCGTCGGCGGCGAGCTCCACATCGGCGTCCGGCAGGACGACCATATGGTTCTTCGCGCCACCCAGGGCCTGCACCCGTTTACCGTTCGCGGTGCCGGTCCGGTAGATGTGCCGAGCAACCGGGGTGGAGCCGACGAAGCTGACCGCGGCGATTCCCGGGTGGGCCAGGATTGCGTCGACCGCGACGCGGTCGCCGTTGACGACGGTGAAGACCCCATCGGGCAGGCCGGCCTCCTGCCACAGCCGCGCCAGGAACAGGACCGCCGACGGATCCTTCTCGCTCGGCTTGAGCATGAACGCGTTGCCACAGGCGATGGCGGTCGTACACATCCACAGTGGAACCATCGCCGGGAAGTTGAATGGTGTGATGCCGGCGACGACGCCGAGCGGCTGGCGGATCGAGTACACGTCGACGCCCGCCGAGGCCTGCTCCGAGTACGAGCCCTTGAGCAGGTGCGGGATTCCGGTAGCGAACTCGGCGTTCTCCAGGCCCCGCGCGACCTCCCCGTTGGCGTCCGCCAACACCTTGCCGTGTTCGCTCGTCACGATCGCGGCGAGTTCGTCTGTACGGGCATGCAACAGCTCACGGAAAGCGAAGAGAACGGCGGATCTCCGGGACAGCGCCGAGGCTCGCCAGAGCGCCGCCGCATCGGTGGCGGACGTGACCGCGCGGTCAACCTCGGCGGCGTCCGCGAGATCGACCGCTCCGGTCTGCTCACCGGTGGCCGGGTTGAAGACGGGGCCGACCCGTCCGGAGACTCCGGGAGTGGTCCGGCCGTCGATCCAGTGGGATATCCGGGTGGTCGACATGGCCTGAGCTTAACGGCTTCGTCGCAGCGAAGATCGGCGCCGCGGTACCCGGAACGACGGCTGGGGTCGTTTCTGACTCGGCCACGGCGATCATGCCGGAGCCGGCTTGGCGATCAGGTCAGCGGGTCCTGCTCGTCCCAGTCGGGCACATCGGCGATGAAGCCGCCCTCGTCACCGTGCTCGATGCTCTCCGCCAGTTCGGCCGCGGCCGGTGGCACGTGGACGACGTCGTCTTCGGCGAGAACGTCGCTGAAGCCGTCATCGACGATGTCGGGAGCAGCCGGAAGCTCAGTCATGCGGCCGTGATACCCGCCCGATGATCCGTGTCAAACATGCCGGCCCCAGTGCAGGGGCGCCCTATTGTCGCCTGGAAGCAAACAGGGTGCTCCTGCTTGCGGGTACCCATCGCCGGCCGGCGCGGTACACGTTGCGGGCGGCGATGAAGGCCGGATACGCGTCCCAGCGGACGAACCGGTGCTTCACGCCGTTCCAACCGCCCGGTGGCGAGTAGTCAGGCGACGGTAGGTACCGGCGGTAATGCTCGACCATCCGGGTGAAGAACGCCGGGCGCAGGCTCGTCGGGATCCGGGTTTCCGTGCCGACGATCACCAGATAATGCTCGATCATCACCTCGAAGAGACGCGCGCGAAGCTCCGGTTCGACCGGACGACGGTCCAACCGGGCGAAGAGCCGCTCGTACTGTGCGAAGACCTCGAAGTGCCGCGCGCTGCGCGTGGTCGTGATCGCGCCGTCCGGCCGGTAGCGGTAGTGGTACCCGACCCGGCCGAGCGCGCCGATCCGCCGGGCGCACAGCAACGCGAGGTGGCTGAAACCGACGTCCTCGTACCATCCGCCCGGGAAACGCAGGCCCTCGCTGTCGAGAAGTTCGCGGCGCACGATCCGGTTCCACGCCGCTTGACGTACTCCGAGCAGCCTCGGCAGATTGGCCAGCCGGAGCGTGCCGGGTAACTGCCCGACCGGTGTCTCGTGCGGATCCGCATCCAGCCTCCCATCGGGGTGCAGGCGGAGATGGTCGACGAGCAGCACATCGGGACGGAGCTCGACGAGTCGGGTGGTGACGGCGGCGACGCCGCCCAGCGGGAGCCTATCGTCACCGTCGACGAACCACAGGTACTCGCCCCGGGCGCGGTCGAACGCGGCGTTGCGGGCCGGACCTAGTCCGACGTTGTCCCGCAGGTGCAGGACCATGACCCGGCCGTCGTGCCCGGCGTAGTCGTCGAGGATCTGCCCGGCGTCGTCCGGCGAGGCATCGTCGACCGCGACCACCTGCAGCTGATCGGCCGCGCCCGTCAGGATCGAGTCGAGGCAGTCCGGCAGAAAGGGCGCCACGTTGTGCGCCGGAACAACGATCGTGAGCAGCGGCCGACCGCGCCACATCTATGCCGGCACGAACCCGCTGTAGGCCGCCATCGCCTCATCCAGCGTCCCGTCGACCTCAATACTGCCGGAACTGATGTAGATGCCGCGGTTGCAGAAGCGGCGCAGGTCGCTTTCGTTGTGTGAAACCAGGACGAGCGTCCGGCCCTCGCCGAGCATGCGCTCGATGGTCGCGTAGCACTTCACCCGGTAGTCGTTGTCGCCGACCGCGAGTACCTCGTCCACCAGCAGGATCGGGTGGCTGAGCTGCGCAATCACGGCGAAACCCAGCCGGACGCGCATGCCGGTCGAGTAGTGCCGAACCGGGGTGTCGATGAAGTCGCGGATCTCCGAGAACTCGAGGATCGACGCCATCCGCTCTTTGACCTCGGCCCGCGAGAGTCCATGCAGCGCCGCGACGATCTGGACGTTCTCCCGTCCGGTCAGGTCGGTGGCGAAGCCCGCGCTGAGCTCGAGCAGCGGCGCGACCCGGCCGTATGTGGCGACAGTTCCCTCATCCGGAATCAGCACTCCGGCGATGAGCTTGAGCAGGGTGCTCTTTCCGGTGCCGTTCCGGCCGACCACTCCGACCGCGTCCCCGGAATTGATCACGAAGGAGATATCCCGTAAAGCCCAGAAATCGTCCATTCGTGGGCGCCGGCGGCCACCCTGAACGAAGAACTCCCGCAGCTTCAGGTTCCGCCGACGGTTCCGCACGAACCGCACACCCAGCCTCTTCGCCACGATGATCGGCTCGTCCACGCTCACAGCTCCTTCAGCACGGACGGCTCCAGGACGCGGAAGACCCAGTACCCGCCGAGCAGCATCAGGACGCTTCCGATCGCAGCCGCCCACACCGGCGGCCAGGCCGGGTTGTGCGCGGACCAGACGGCGTGGTGCAGTTCGATGATCCCGACCATCGGGTTGAGTTGGTAGAGCATCGTGAGCCAATGCGGGATACCGCTGTGCAGCACCCGCGAGAGCGGATAGATCACGGGAATCGTGTACAGCAGGATCCGCTGCAGCAGCCGGGCCACCTTCTCGGTGTCGCGGAGCATGACGTTGAGCGACGCCAGCAGCAGCGCCAGACCCACCAGGAACGTGGCCTCCACGGCGATCGCGACCGGGAGGTAGAGCAGCTGCACCCCGAAGTGCCCGTGCAGCAGGATGGCGATCAGCAGCAGGACCGGCAGCGAGGCAAGATACTCGAACCCCTTGCCCGCAACCCGGCCGATCGCGAAGATCTCCCGCGGCATCCGGATCGTCGTGATCAGCCGTGACTGCGCGGTCAGCGCGGTGGTGGCCTCACCGAGGACCCCGCTGACCCAGATCCACGCGAAGAGGCCGGATGCTAGGTAGAGCACGTACGGCACGTCGCCGTCGCCCACCCGCTCGCCATAAAGGACGCCGAAGATGAACCAGTAGACCGTCGCAACCGTGAGCGGCTCGATCAGCGACCAGAGGTACCCGAGCATCGAAGACTGGTACTTGACCGTGAGGTCGCGGCGGACCAGCAAGCGGAGGATGCCTCGGCTCTCCCAGACCTCGCCGACGTTGGAGCCCGCGACCCGGCCACGCGCGGAGGTATCGGTGGTTGGGCGGCGGAGCGACGTGGAAGCGGTCACGGGATTCTCCGGGCTCACGGGTCGGGCAATACCGTAACAGGCTGTAAGTACGAAATGTGCGGGATGTGCCGACGAGGCGGGCCGGCTTTCGGTGCGCAGACGGCAGTTTTCCGTACAAGAACGCATTGAGGCCACGCATCTGCACGGAAACGATCTTCAGCGGGCCTTCGGATACCGCCCGAATGGCACGAGTCAGGCGGAGCGGGAGCCCGCGCTTCGGGGCGTGCCCGCGGTGAGTCCCGGGGACTGGACCGCGCGGTGAGGCGCGATGGACGACCTGATCAATGATCGCCCCCGTTGTACGGACGATGACGCTGACCGAGACGAAACGTACGCCCACGCCGATCATCGGGGTTCGAGATCGGAAATTGCGCAAATCGGGCTGAGATTGGTGCTTGGGCCCGGGGTTAGATCCGACCTATCCGCACGGAAAGGCTCGGCAGGGTACAAACGTCCGGAGGACGTAGACGCAGGGTCAGCACTCGATCACATTGACGGCGAGGCCGCCCCGCGCGGTCTCCTTGTACTTGATCTTCATGTCGGCGCCGGTCTCACGCATGGTCTTGATCACCTTGTCGAGTGAGACCGTGTGTTGACCGTCGCCCCGCAGCGCGAGCCGGCTGGCGGTGATCGCCTTGACCGAGGCGACCGCGTTGCGCTCGATGCAGGGAATCTGGACCAGGCCGCCGACCGGGTCGCAGGTCAGGCCCAAGTTGTGCTCCATCGCGATCTCCGCCGCGTTCTCAACCTGGTCGACCGTACCGCCGAGCACCTCGGTCAGTCCGGCGGCCGCCATCGAGCAGGCCGAGCCCACCTCGCCCTGGCAACCCACCTCGGCGCCGGAAATGGAGGCGTTCTCCTTGAACAGCACTCCCACCGCGGCCGCGGTGAGGAGGAACCTGACCACGCCGTCGTCGTCGGCCCCAGGCACGAACCGGGTGTAGTAATGCAGGACCGCCGGGATGATGCCCGCGGCTCCGTTGGTAGGAGCGGTGACGACGCGCCCGCCGGACGCGTTCTCCTCGTTGACGGCCAGGGCGTAGAGGCTCACCCAGTCCATGACCTGCAGCGGATCCTGGATGCCATCGTGCTCCAGGGCTCGGCGCATCTCGGCCGCCCGGCGTTTCACCTTGAGCCCACCCGGCAGCACCCCGTCCCGCTCGCAGCCTCGGGCGATGCAGGCCTGCATGACGTCCCAGATGTGCAGTAGACCCGTGCGCACTTCCGGTTCCGAACGCCACGCCTGCTCGTTGGCGAGCATGATGTCGCTGATCCGCAGTCCGGTCTCGCCGGTGTGGAGCAACAACTCGGCGGCGGTGGTGAAGGGGTACCGGACCGGCGTGTCGTCGACCTTCACCCGGTCGGCACCCGCCGCGCTCTCGTCCACCACGAAGCCGCCGCCGACCGAGTAGTAGGTGCGGCAGACGAGCTCCTCGTCATCGGACCCGTACGCCGTGAAGATCATGCCGTTCGGGTGGAACGGCAGGACGCGCCGTCGGTGCAGGATGAGATCTTCGTCCGGGTCGAAGTCCACCGCTCGCTCGCCGAGGAGAAGCAACCGACGTTGCGCCCGTACGGTCGAAGCCCGCTCGTCGACCGTGTCGGTATCGACGTTCTCGGGGTCTTCGCCGGCGAGTCCGAGCATGACCGCCTTGTCGCTCCCGTGGCCGTGGCCGGTGGCGCCGAGCGAGCCGAAGAGCTCGGCCTTCACCCGTACCGTCTGGGTCAGTAGACCCTGATCGCGGACGCCGGTCGCGAAGAGCCGTGCGGCCCGCATCGGGCCGACGGTATGTGAGCTCGAGGGGCCGATGCCGACTTTGAAGAGCTCGAAGGCGCTGATCATGTCACGCTCCCTGCCCGGCGAGGGTACTCCTCCTCGAGCCCGGGGATCGCCGTTGTCAAGGCTACGGGCTGGGCGGGAAGTTGATCGTCACGCGCTCGAAGCCGAGCTGCTGTCTCTTATACACATCTGA
>JBKPDY010000012.1:0-90807 GCA_046728155.1 Actinomycetota bacterium | reverse complement strand
GTCGACATCAAGGCGCTGATCGGCCAGATGGTTCAGATGGGTGACGAGGGCCATAACCGCAACCGGGCCGGCACGCTGATGCTGATGCGCGACCTCCTGCCTGACCTGGTCGAGGCGGGCCTGCCCGGGACCGATGTGGCCAGGATCGTCCGCTTCATCGGCGGCAACGACCATTTCTTTCTCAACCTCGTGATGCCGGCGGCGAAGCTTCAGAGCATGGCCGCGGCTGACATCGCCGGGTCCACTGTGGTCACGACGCTCGCCCGCAACGGAACCGACTTCGGGGTGCAGACCGCGGGTACCGGTCACCGCTGGTTCACCGGACCGGCGGGCACGATCGAGGGATTGTTCCTCGGCGCGTACGGACCCGCCGACGCCAACCCGGACATCGGTGACTCGGCGATCACCGAGACCGTGGGCCTCGGCGGTTTTGCCATGGCGGGTGCACCGGCGATCGTTCGCTTCGTCGGCGGCACCGTTACGGATGCGATGCGCACCACCGGCTTGATGTACGAGATCACCTTGGGTGCCAACCCGTCCTACGCCCTACCGGCGCTGGACTTTCGTGGTGTGCCGACCGGGATCGACGTGACGCGCGTGGTGCGTACCGGGATCCTGCCGCAGATCAACACAGGAATCGCCGGCCGCGTGGCCGGCACCGGACAGGTTGGAGCCGGGCTCGTCACGCCCCCGATGGAGTGCTTCGTCGCCGCATTACGGGCGCTCGCCACGGAGGCACCCGACCTGCCGCCCGTAGCCGGCTGAGGCGACTGGCGGCCGGCCTTCAGTGATGGACGTTTGTGGGTGCCAGGGCAACCACACACTTCCACAGCCAGGACGAGCCTGGGTCAGCTAACGGGCCGGCCGAACAGACGCAGCCGGGCCAGTCCCCCGTCGGGGTAGACATCGAGCCTCACCCGTGCCGCCCCTTGCGGAGTATCGACCGGGAACCGGTGCCGGGTGTCGGGTTGCAACCGGGTACGGGGCAGGATGGGGAACGCATGGCCATCGCCGTCGTACCCGGTCACCTCGGCGGCCCCCGGTGCGTTTCCCTTGAAGTGGCTGGTATCGAGCTCGACCAGCTGTACCCGCCCGACGAGTCCTAAGTGGACGACGACCCAGTCGTTGCCGTCATCGCGGCGCCGGGCGGTCTCCCATCCCTCGCCCATCGTCCGGGCCAGGCCGGGCAGGAGCATGTTGTTGGGGCTGCCGTAGAACATGTTGCTGCAGTCAACGACGCGGCCACCGTTCTCAATGGCCGCGAGGTCGACCAGCCCGCCGATGAGCAGGGTACGGTCGGGCACGGCCTGGCCGTGCACCCGCAGCCGGGCCACGCCGCCGTCGGGAAAGATGTCGAGCCGTACGTGAGTCAGACGCGTCGGCACATCGACGGCGAACCGGTTCCCGGTGTCGCCCACCAGCGGCGATCGAGGCACCAGCTCGACCCAGTCGGCGGCGACGACGTCCTCCGGCGCCGGATAGCCCTGGACCGCGCAACCCTCCACCGAGGCGTAGGGCGGATAGTTTCCGGTGAACCATGCTGTGTCGACGACCACGCCGTGGACGAGGCCTGGTGCGCCCAGCCGGACGATGGCCCAATCGTGGCCGGGCGTACGTCGCCGCCGTGTCTCCCAACCGTCGTAGACCTGTCCCTTGGCACCGAACGTCTTCGGGGTGAACTCCGGAGCCGACGGTTCGACCAGCCGGTCGGCCGGAGCGAAGAACTCGTCGTTGCAAGCGATGACCCCGCCACCGAGGAGGCGAGAGGCGAGGTCGGGCAGATCATTGAAGTCCATCACGTGTCCCTTCGAAGGAGACGGCCGTGGGGCGTGACCCCGTCCACCGGTACGCCACGCAGCCAGGTTCGCCGGACGGCACCTCGCACGACGGTGCCCGCGTACGGACTCACGGCGTGACGATGGCTCAGCCCAGCGGGGTCGATGGCCGAGGTCGTGTCCGGGTCGAACGCGACCAGGTCCGCGTCGGCGCCGACCTCGATCCGGCCCTTGCCGGTCAGTCCGACCAGATCGGCCGGCCGGCGCGACATCCAGCTGACCACGTCGCCGAGGCTGAACCCGCGCGCCCTTCCCGCCGTCCACACCACCGGCAGGCCGATCTGCAGCGACGAGATGCCACCCCACGCCGCCGAGAAGTCTCCAAGGTCGAATCGCTTGAGTTCCGGCGGACACGGCGAGTGGTCGGACACGACACAGTGGAGGGTGCCGTCGGCCAACCCCTGCCACAAGAGATCCTGGTTGGCCACGCCACGGATCGGAGGACAACATTTGTACTCGGTCGCCCCGTCCGGTACCTGTTCGGCGGCCAGGGCGAGGTAATGCGGGCAGGTCTCAGCGGTGACCGGTAGCCCCTCGTGCCGGGCGGCCGCGATCGCGGGCAGCGCGCTCGCCGCCGAGAGATGCAGGATGTGCGTCCGTCGCCCGGTCTCGCTGGCCACCTCGATCGCGGTGGCGACGGCTTGCTCCTCCGCGGCCGGCGGCCGGCTGGCGAGGAAGTCGGCGTACCGCCGTGACGCCGCGGCCGGCCGCAACTCGTTCGCAGCCTCGGCGTGCACCACGAAGAGCGCGTCCACGCTCCGCTGCGCCATGGCGAGTCCGCCCCGGTCCAACGGCGGGAACTCAGGGACTCCGGAGTCGACCAGGAAAGCCTTGAAACCGAAGACCCCCGCGTCATGAAGGGCGGCCAACTCCCCCGCGTTTCCGGGCACGGCCCCGCCCCAGAAGCCGATATCCACATGAGACTGACGACGCGCCGCGGCTCGCTTCAACTCGAGCGCGGCGACGTCCACCGTTGGCGGCAACGAGTTGAGCGGCATGTCGATGATCGTGGTCACTCCGCCGGCGGCGGCCGCGCGGGTCGCGGTGGCGAATCCCTCCCATTCGGTACGCCCAGGTTCGTTGACGTGCACATGCGTGTCGACCAGGCCCGGGATCAGGACGAGGTCACCAAGGTCGCCGTCGGCAGCGACCGACTCGTACGGGCCGATCTCGACGACTCGGCCATCAGAGATGCAGACCGTCGCCGGAGCCTCCCCGTCGGGTAGGAGGACGCGGCGGGAGCCGAGCACGAGGTCGGCCGTCACAGGGCCTCCAGAGTGGAGCGATCGATCGGCACCTCGGCCTCGTCCAGGGCACCGCAGTCGAGCCCCCGCAACAGGAATCGCGCCAGCGCCCGGGCGGTGGCCGGCTCGTCGAGAATGCCGGCCATGCGCCGGTCCACGTAGCGCTGCAGCCGATCCACCGTCTGCGGCGCCGCGTCGCGGTAGAACGCATATGTGGCCCCGAACCGCGTGGGCAACTGGGCCGGGTGCAAGTCCCAACCCTGGTAGAAGCCACGCTCCAGTGACCGCCGAACAAGCCTGGAGTGGAGGTTCCACCCCGCCCGCACGGCTGGCGTGTCCCCGATCGGCAACACGTTCGTCGATCCGTCGGATAGGCGGACTCCGGTGCCCGCCACGGCGACCTGCATCACGGCCTTCGCGAAATCGGCCGCAGGATGCTCCAGGCTCTGGAACCGGCCGGCTATCCCGACGGCGGCACTGTAGTCGTAGGTGCCGTAGTGCAGCCCTACACAGCGTCCCCGTGCGGCGCCGATCATGCGGGCCAGCGTGATCGTCCCGTCGGCGCCCAGTATCGCGGGCGGTGTCTCGATCTGCACCTCGAACCGGAGCCGGCCGCCCGCGAGGCCGTAGGCGCGCTCCAGGTGTTCACAGAGGACGGTCATGGCGGTGACCTGCTCGACCGCGCTCACCTTCGGCAGCGTGATCACGAAGCCCTCCGGTGGCGGACCCAGGGCGTCGAGGAAGATGTCGATGGTACGGACCGCCCGTCGGCGGGTCGCCGCCTCGAGACTCCGGCAGCGCAATCCGAACCAGGTGGGCCGGTCCTCCCGCAGTGCCGAGGCGGCCGCCACCGCGGACGCGTCCTCCTCGGCGTCGGAGCGCGAGCCGTAGCCGTCCTCGAAATCGATCCGGAGGTCCTCCACCGGCTCCCGGTTGAGCTTGCGCTCGACCCGTACGGATATCTCATCGCTGAACGGCAAGGGACCGTGCTGCCGGACCGCCTCCAGAGCCTGCTCCCCGAACGCCCCGGCCAGTCCTGGAACGAACCGGTCGGCCGGTACGTAGACGACGTGGACCGGTTGCCTGGAGCGGGGTTCCCCGGGGTAACGTCCGCTCAGCGCCTCGTCGACCGGGCCCAGCCGCGCATCCAGTTCGGCGAGCACGTCGTCGGCGAGCATCAGTCGATCAGCTCGTACGCGGGTAGCGTGAGGAACTCGACGAAGTCGTCGGCGAGCGCCACCCGCAGGAACAACTCGCGGGCGGTCGTGTACTCGACTCCGGCGATCGCAGAGTCCTCGGCGAGCAGGCGGCGTACGTAATCCGCGGTCACCGGGTCGCCGGACTCCACCGTGGTGCCGTTGTGAACCCATTGCCAGATCTGGGAACGGGAGATCTCGGCGGTCGCGGCGTCCTCCATGAGATTATCGATCGCGGCGGCGCCGGTACCGGCGAGCCACGAGGCGATGTAGCGTACGCCGACCGAGATGTTGCCGCGTACTCCCGCCTCAGTGACGGCCCCCGGTGTCGCGGCGATATCGAGCAGCTGGTCGGCGGTGACCCGTACGTCGTCGCGGAGCCGGTCGATCTGGTTGGGACGTCCGCCCAGGGTGGCGTCGAATACGTCACGGCACACCTCGACAAGGTCGGGGTGCGCCACCCACGAGCCGTCGAACCCGTCGCCCGCCTCGCGTTCCTTGTCGGCGCGTACCTTCGCCAGCGCGGTCGCGTTGACCTCCGGGTCGCGCCGGCTCGGGATGAAGGCGGCCATGCCGCCCATCGCCATCGCCCCCCGCCGGTGACAGGTCGCCACGAGCACCTCGGTGTAAGCCCGCATGAATGGTGCTGTCATCGTCACAGCCGCCCGGTCGGGGAGCACGAAGGACGGTCCGGCGTCACGGAACTTCTTGATGATGCTGAACAGGTAGTCCCACCTTCCGGCATTGAGCCCGGCGGCATGCGGGCGCAGCTCCCAGAGGATCTCGTCCATCTCGAAGGCCGCGGGGATCGTCTCGATGAGTACCGTCGCGCGGATGGTGCCCGGGTTGAGACCCAGCGCGGACTCGACGTGGTCGAAGATGTCGTTCCACAGTCGAGCCTCGAGGTGGCTCTCCAGCTTTGGCAGGTACAGGTACGGACCGCTGCCGCGCTCGACCAGTTCGACCGCGTTGTGGAACAGGTACAGTCCGGCATCGACCAGGGCGCCGACCGCCGGCACTCCGTCCACTGTGATGTGACGTTCGGGCAGGTGCCAGCCCCGGGGCCGCATGACGATCGTCGGCAGGTCGTCACCGGCCAGCTCGTACCGGCGACCATCCGGGGCGTCGTACGAGATCGTCCGTCGGACCGCGTCGTAGAGGTTGACCTGTCCCCCGATGACGTTCGTCCAGTGTGGAGTGTTCGCGTCCTCCAGGTCGGCCAGCCAGACCTTCGCACCCGAGTTCAGGGCGTTGATGGCCATCTTGCGTTCGGTCGGCCCGGTGATCTCGACCCGGCGGTCGACCAGACCCGGCGCCGGCGGCGGGACCCGCCAGTCCATCTCCCGGATCTGCCTGGTGTCCGGCAGGAAGTCGAGCCGGTGGGTGGCGGCGATCTCATCGCGGCGCTGCGCTCGAAGCCGCAGCAGCTCGTCCCGGCGCGGGCCGTACCGGCGCTGCAGGTCGTCCACGAAGGCGCGGGCCGGGTCGCTGAGGATCTCGACGCTCACTCCTGGAATCTACAAGCCCACGGCCAGCGGTGCTGGTGAGGCCGCCGTGGCCTATGCGGGGAGCGACCAGGCCAGCGGATCGGAGGCCACTCCCTCGCGCAGCACGGTTCCCTCGATCAGTCCGTACGGTCGGTCCGCGGCGACGTACACCTCGCCCGGGTTGTCCAGCCCGAATGGCGCCAGGTCCACCAGAAAGTGATGCTTGTTCGGCAGGGACAGCCGTACCTCGACCACCTCGGGACGGGCCTGGATGGCGGCCACGCCCATCGCATAGAGGGTCTGCTGCAGCGAGAGGCTGTACGTACCGGTGAATGCCTCGACGATGGCCGAGCGCACCGCCTCGTATGAACCTCCCCAGTCGAGGTTTTCGCGGTCGTGGCGCCACTGGGCCTGGACGCTGGTCGCGAGGATCCGGTCCCGGGTCGGCGGCAGGGTCGTGTACCTGTCCACTGCGAACCCGTGGAACTCCGAGTCGGTCGTGTTGAGCAGTACCAGATCGGCCACCCCGGAGATGATGTGGGCCCGGGTGCCGTCGTACGTGACCGCCGCAGTCCGTACGCCCTCGCCGCCGCGGGCGAACGAGTGCGGGCCGAGCCGACGCCATGGATACTCCTCGATCACGACCCGCGCTATCGTGATCGTCGGCTGGGTCTCGACGAAGTGGCGGGCCAGCCGCAACCCGTACGCCTCGAACTGGCCGACACCGAACTCCCGGGCGAAGGCGTACACCGTATTCTTCTGCGTGTCGGTCGGCAGGACGCCCGAGTTGTCCCCGGTGAGGTGCGTCGCGCCGAGGTCGCCCGCGAGCGCCACGCTCACGTTGAGGTCGACAAACTCGTGGGAATCACCGCCGTCACGACGTACCACCACCAGGCGCGTCTCCGCCTTGCCGTAGTTGTTGGCACCCAACAGGGTCATACGCTCAGCTCCCGCGGTAGGTGGTGTATCCGTACGGACTGAGCAGCAGCGGGACGTGATGGTGCCGGGACGGTTCGGCGACGAAGAACATCACGGTGACCTCCGGGAAGAAGGCCGAACGGGCGGCGGTGTCGAAGACGAGCCGGTACGTGCCGGCCGCCCACTGGTCGACCGGAACCCAGTCCCGAAGCCGGCCGTCATCGTCGGTGTGGCCCGCCGCCACCTCGATCCAGCCGCCGTCGTGCTGACGCTCCAGGCGAACCGCGACCCCGGTCGCCGGCTCACCCGCCCCGGTGTCGAGGACATGCGTCGACAATGTCATGCCTCGCCTCCGCGCTCGTTCCGCGCCTCGGGCCTAACGGCCCTGCGATGCTCACTCGCTGTCGGCTCGGTCCTCATGCCTGAGCCATCCTCTCCAGCCGCAGCGCGACGATCTTCGCCAGCTCGTTGCGGACGGCCGCCCGTTCCGTCTCATCCGAATTGGACAGCCGTTCGCGCGCGGCCGCCAGCATCTCGGCGTCGGTGCGGCCGCTGGCGAAGATGAGGAAAACATGGCCGAACCGTCTTTCGTACGCCTGGTTCGCCTCGACCAACGCGGCGCGGACGTCGTCCGAAGCGGTCGCCATGCCAGCCTGTTCGCGACGGGACCAGGCCGCCTCGGTACCGCTACCCGTGACCCGACCGCCGATGCGAGGGTGCGCCTCGAGCGCGATCAGGACCTGCGCCCAGTCGAGCCGGTCCAACTCGTGGCTACCTCTGGCCTTCAGCTGCGCGGTATCCGCGTACGGGCGGCTGGCCACCATGGCGTCCACCCACTGCGGCGCCCCACAACACGCGGCTAGTAACCGGGCTGCATCACCAGGCGACGCCTCGTTCAGCCGACCCAGCCCAGTCATGCCAGGAGAGTCTACTGATGGGAACCGGGTTGGACGTGAATCGGGCTCGCGCGGTCGGAGTCGCTTGTGGCACAGTTGACGCATGACACGCGCGGCGATGTTGTTTATGAGCCCCCGGCGTACCGGTGGGCTCCTGACGCGCTGAGATCTTGTCCTCGCACGGTGCGTGGTGGCCCCCGGGAACCCCGGGGGCTTTCTCTTGTCCACCACGTCTTCGCGAGGAAGGGAGCTCCACCATGTCCACCCAAGCGCTGCTGAGTATGCGCGACCTGACCGACCCGTCCGAGGGTGTCCACTGCGTTCAGCTGGTGGTCGACGCCATCGAAGAAGCCCTCACGTCGGCCTGGCGCATACCCGTACGGCGGGACCCCGGTCCCCGGATCGTCACCGTCGCCGACAACTACGACCGACTGCGGTACCCGGCCGACGCGGTCACCCGCGACCGCCGGTACAGCCATTATCTCGGCGACGGCCGAATGCTGCGATCGCACACGAGCGCCCGCGTCCCGGCTCTGCTGGACAGGCTTGCCGACGCCGAGGTCGTGTTGAGCGTCCCCGGAATCTGCTACCGCCGCGATGTCATCGACCGGCACCACGTGGGCGAGCCGCACCAGCTCGACCTGTGGCGGATCCGCCAGAGCGGTCGAGGCCTGACCGTGGACGACCTGGAGGCGATGGTGCGCCTCGTGGTGACGTCGGTCCTACCCGGACGCTCGCCGTACACGGTGCCGAACACCCATCCGTACACACTGGACGGCCGGGAGATCTATGTGGACGGTGTCGAGGTGGGCGAATGCGGGCTAGCGCACCCCGACGTGCTGGCCGGCTCGGGGCTACCGGCCGGCGCCAGTGGCCTCGCCATGGGTCTCGGGCTGGACCGGCTGACGATGCTGGCCAAGGGGATCGACGACATCCGGCTGCTCCGCTCGACCGACCCGCGCGTGACTGGGCAGCTGGCGGATCTGCGGCCTTACCAGCCGGTGTCGAACTATCCGGCCGCGCGGCGCGATCTGTCGGTGGCGGTGGCCGCCGACGTCGACGCCGAACTGCTCGGAGACCGCGTCCGCGACCTGCTCGGTCCGCGGGCGTCCGCGGTCGAGGAGGTGACCGTACTGAGCGAGACCCCGTACGAGCGACTGCCCGACTCCGCACGAGCCAGGATGGGCGTTGTGCCGGGTCAGAAGAACATACTCGTACGGATCGTACTGCGTGATCTGTCACGCACGCTGACTGCCGACGAGTGCAACGCCATGCGGGATCGGATCTACGCCGGTCTGCACGAGGGCTCGGCCCACGAGTGGACCGCTGTGTCATCCTGATGCCAATACGCATCCATGAGAAGGGCGCCTGGTGCGGTTCGTCTTCGCTCCCCCGTCGGAGAGCACCACGGGGTTGCTCTCGCTGCCTTGGCGGGAGCCGATCGAGGACTGGTCCGACGAGCGTATCGTCGAGTTCCGCCAGCGCGGCATCTCCCGCCACGTCGTCCGGTTCGTCGCCGAGGGCGGGCAGGTCTTCGCGCTCAAGGAGCTGGACGAGCGCCTGGCTCGCAAGGAGTACCGGCTGCTGCGTGAACTGCACGAGCTCGGCATCCCCGCGGTGGAGGTGCTCGGTGTCGTCGTCGACCGGCCGGACGACCTCGACGCGGTCCTCGTGACGAGGTTCCTCGACCATTCGATCTCGTACCGGGCGCTCTTCGCCAATCCACGCGGTGGCCAGCCGACCGACAAACTCCTCGACGCGCTCGTCGAGCTGATCGTCCGCCTGCACCTGGCGGGCTTCTACTGGGGCGACTGCTCATTGTCGAACACGCTGTTTCTGCTCGACGCCGGTGCGCTCGCCGCCTACCTCGTCGACGCGGAGACGTCCGAGATCTACCCGAATCTCTCCGCCGGGCAACGCGGGTACGATGTCGAGCTCGCGGCTGAGCGCGTCGGCGGCGAGCTGTTCGACCTCGAGGCGGGTGGACTGCTCCCCGCCGATGTCGACCCGGTCGCGGTCGCGGAGGAAATCCCGCGCCGGTACGAGGCGCTGTGGTGGGAGCTGACCCGCGAGGACACGGTGCTCCCGTCCGAGCAGCGGTACCGGATTTCGGAGCGCCTGCGCCGTCTCAACGAGCTGGGGTTCGACGTCGATGAGGTGGAGCTGGTCGACGCGGGCGAGGGGAACCAGCTGCGGCTTCGCACCCGGGTGGCGGAGCCCGGCTACCACCGCCGGCTGCTGTTCACCCGCACCGGCCTGGTGGCGCAAGAGAACCAAGCCCGCCGCCTACTCAATGACATCGCGAGCTTCCGGAGCCATCTCGAGCGTTCGAGCGGGAAGCCGGTACCCGAGGCGGTTGCGGCGAACCGATGGCTGGCCGAGGTCTATGACCCCGTTGTCGCCGCCATCCCGGCGGAGCTGCACGACCGACTGGACGAGGTGGAGGTGTTCCACGAGATCCTGGAGCACCGGTGGTTCCTCTCCGAGGCGGCGGGCCGCGACATCGGGACGACCGCCGCCCGGGAGGACTACTTCGCGCGTGTACTCCCCGCTGTACCGGACGACCTCACGCTGACAACGACGCCGCATCCGCGCGACGGCGAGGACCAACGCGCGCCGTCCTAGTATGGACGGTCCAATCAGGGGCACCGTATTGACACCCACTGACTTGTAGGGTGCCCCTGCCGACAGTGCTCAGGCGGGCACGGGCTCGAGCTGCTCCACCTCGACCGGCGCCGACTCCTCGTCGCGAGCACGAGACCCGCCCCGCGCGAAGAGGATGAGCACCGCGCCGACGGCCAGAACGACCGCGCCCGCCTTCATCGCGGCGCTCATGCCCGCCACGAACTCGACCGGATTGGCATACGACCCGTATGCGGAGAAGATCGAGCCCAGCACCGCGATGCCCAGAACGGTGCCGAGCTGTCGCAGCGCGTTGGATGTACCCGAGGCGACGCCCTCCAAGTTCCGAGGCGCAAAGCCCAGGGTGAGCCGGGCCATCGGGGCGAAGAAGAGACCCATGCCTAGTCCGGCCAGCACGAACGGCGGCACGAGTCGTACGTATGGAAGGTCCGATGTGGACTCCAGTCCGATCCACGCGATCCCAGCCGCCTGCAGTGCGAGCGCGACCGCGATCACCCGGCGGGCACCGAAGCGGTCGGAGAGTACACCGGACAAGGGCGCCGCAACCGCGGGTACGGCTGTCCACGGCAGCGAGCGGAGTCCCGCCTCCAGCGGTGAGTAGCCCTGCACGGTCTGCAGGAACTGCGCACCGAGGAAGACCGCGCCGAACATCCCGAACGCCATCACCAGAGCGACGAGGTTGGTGATGCTGAATCCGCGGTCACGGAATAGTTCGAGCGGAACCATCGGCGCGCTCGCCCGCGCCTGCCAGCCAAGGAACCCGATCACCAGAACGCACCCGACGACCAGTGCAGCCAACACCTGACCGCTGGTCCACCCGTGGCCGTTGCCCCGCACGACGCCGAAGACGATCCCGAACAGGCCGACCGTGATGAGGGCTACACCGAGCGGGTCGAGTTGCCCCGCGCCGCCGCGACTCTCCCGCACCAACGCGGTGACGGGCAGCAACACGATACCGATCGGCACGTTGATCCAGAAGATCCATTGCCAGGAGAAGCCGTCGGTGACCGCGCCACCGATGACCGGTCCGAGCGCGACACCCAGTCCGCTCATAGCACCCCACAGTCCGAAAGCGACACCGCGTCGCTCGGGCGGGATCACGCTCGCCAGCAGCGTCAGTGTCAACGGCAGCACCATGGCGCCGCCGAGACCCTGCACCGCCCGGGCCGCGATGAGCACCCCGATCGACGGAGCGAGCGCGGCCGCTGCGCTGGCAAGGGTGAACACGGTGAGGCCAATGGCCATCATCCGACGCCGACCGAACCGGTCGCCCAGAGCCGCACCAGTGAGGAGGAAGACCGCGAAGGTCAACGTGTACGCGTTGACCGTCCACTCCAGACCTTCGAGTCCGGTGTTCAGGCTGCGCCGGATGACGGGCAGCGCGTTGGTCACGACGAGGTTGTCCATCGAGACCATGAAGACGGCGACGCCGCTGACGAGGAATGTCCAGAACGGCCTTCTCATCTCACTCTCCTAGTGGTCAGTCACTAACTTCTTGGGCACGGTGTGGCCTGCGTCGATGTGCGTAGGGCGCTGGTCAGGTTGTCTGGGCGGTAGCGAGACCCGTGAGCGCCTCGCCGAGCTGCTCCTTGATGCGTGGCAGCTCCATCGCGGCGAAGACGTTGAGCAGCATGCCACTGGCCATGAACTGCATCACCCGCATGCTGTCGGCACCAGAGATGCGTTCGGCCCGCTGCCACAGTCGGGCCATACCGGCCCGCGCCGCGTCACGGACATCGACATCCCGGCACGCCATGGCCCACATCTGGAGCTGTATCTGCAGCAGAGCCCGGTCGTCGAGGAGTGCGTTGTAGGCACGGCCCATCGCCATCAGCGCCGCCTCGCCGGTGAGCCCTCCCGAGCTCTCGTCGAAGAGCCGCTCAAGACTCTGGAAGCAGTCCTCGACGACGGCGAGGAAGAGGGCTTTCTTCGATGGGAAGAGGCGGAACAGGTACGGCTGAGAGACGCCGACCCGGCGGGCGATCGCCTCGGTAGTCGAAGCGTCGTACCCGCCCTGCGCGAACTCCGCGCGCGCGGCGTCGATCACCAGCTCGCGCCGACGGTCCGCGCTCATCCTCGGGCTCACGCGCATCCTTCCCTAGAACGGTTGACTGCCGACTAAGTTAGTGGCTGATAACTAATATGTCAAGCACAGGATGAGATCGGACCTCGGCAGGCGAGGCGGACCGCCAACAGGTCGCTGGCATATAGGGAACTCGCGAAACCGACACGCCTCCATCATCCATTGTGGATGGAGCAGCAAGTCCAGCGATGTCGCGGAGTTTCCGTACAAACCAGCAGTGAGATCAGTGAGACCACACAAATGTACGGAAACGATCTTCGGACCCTTGACGGAGCGGTACAAGACGGTGCAATTCAACCAAGTACGCGAGGGTCCCGGCTCAGGGTGAGCTTGGCGGGCGAAGGCGACCGGGTATGCTCAGCGCGTGGTTCTACGGTATCGGCGCTTTACGCTGGCTCTGGGTGGAGCCGGCGGTCGTTTCCGCTGACCGTAGACCTACCCAGAGCCAGCCGGGCGAGGACTCCTGTCCTCGCCCTTCGTATGAGTGCGGGCGTGGCACTGGGCACCCGGTGACTCCCGCCATAAGCGGTCCAGCCCATGATCGACCGGAGACACCGAGATGACCCAGACCAATGATCTGCACGTCGTGGCGTTCGAGCCGCTGATCCCGCCCCGGCAGTTCCTCGACGAGATGCCGCTCGGCGAGTCACGGGCCTCTCTTGTGGACAGAAGCCGCCACGCCGTACGCGACGTGCTCGCCGGGCTGGACGATCGGCTGCTCGTCATCGTCGGCCCGTGTTCGGCTCACGACCCGGCGGCGGCGCTGGACTACGCCGGCCGACTCGCCGCCGTCGCCGAGCGACTCGGCGACGAGCTGCTCGTGGTCATGCGGGTCTATTTCGAGAAGCCGCGCACCTCTGTCGGTTGGAAGGGTCTCATCAATGACCCGGGTCTGGACGGCACCCACGACGTACACCGCGGCCTGCGCACGGCGCGCCGACTCCTGCTCGACATCCTCGACCTGGGCGTTCCGGTCGGGTGTGAGTTCCTCGAGCCGACCAGCCCGCAGTACATCGCCGACGCGGTGACGTGGGGAGCGATCGGCGCGAGGACCACTGAGAGCCAGGTCCACCGGCAGCTCGCCTCCGGCCTGTCCATGCCGGTCGGTTTCAAGAACACCACAGACGGCAGCGTCCGGGAGGCTATCGACGCGTGCCGGGTCGGGCAGAACGTCCACACGTTCTTCGGCGTCGACCCGTACGGGCGGGCGGCGGTGGTCAGCACGACCGGCAACGAGGACTGCCATGTCATCCTGCGCGGCGGCAAGGCCGGCCCCAACTACGGTCCAGGTGCCGTCGCCGACGCACTGTCCATGCTCGACCGTGCCGGACTCAAGCGACGGCTGGTCATCGACGCGAGCCACGGCAACAGCGGCAAGGACCATGTTCGGCAGGCGGTCGTGGCCAGTGAGATCGGTGAACAGATCGCCGATGGCGAGGTGGGCATCGCCGGGGTGATGCTGGAGAGCTTCATCGTCGGCGGGCGCCAGGACCTTCAGGCTGGCGTCGCTCTCACGTACGGGCAGAGCATCACCGATGCCTGCATGGGCTGGCCGACGACCCAGAACGTTCTCGAGGGACTCGCCGCGGCCGCGCTGTCGCGGCGCAGGGCGACACGGCCGCGTCAGGCAGCGCCGACCGTTTGAGCCACGCCGTCGCGTACCTCGAGTCCGAGCATCTCATGCAGGGCCGCGCCACCGGCCGCGGTGACCCGTACCGCTCGAGTTCCCGGCACCCGGGTCAGCCAGCCGCGGGTCATCATCGTTGCGCACAGGTGCGCCCCGGCCAGGCCCGCCAGGTGTGGGCGGCGTTCGGTCCAGTCAATACAGGAAAGCGCCACCGGCCGGCGCGAGGTTCGTAGGGCGTCGATATCAATCCCCAGTGACGTAGCGAACCAGCCGACACCGGCATCGGTCAGGGCGCAGCCGTTGTGCAGGTCGAGCAGGCTGCGGCGCATCAGCGCCTCGGTGATGGCGACGCCCAGCCGGCCGGCCAGGTGGTCGTAGCACGTCCGAGCCGCGACCAGGGTGGCCGATGCGCTCGCGGTGCGCAGTGACCGGACGGGGTTCGTCGCCGGGCCGGCGTGAGTGGAGAGCATCTCGACGAGGCCGGCCGCGTCGGGCCCGGCCAGGCGGAGGTACCGGTGCCGACCCTGCCGGTCCTGTACGACGAGCCCACCGTGGACCAGCTTGTCCAGGTGGCCGGTCACCGTCGACGGCGCGACGCGGGCGTGCCGGGCCAGCTCGCCAGCGGTCCAGGCGCGGCCGTCGAGCAGCGCCAGGCACATTGCGGCCCGTGTCTCGTCGGCGAGCAGACCGGCGAGCCGGGCGAGACTGTCGGCGGACATGGCTCCATTGTGCGGCACGGTCGTTTCGGTGCTCGCCGAAGTGTTGCCGGCCAGCAGCTCCGAGGCCGACTCCTCAGGTGTGGAGGGGTGACTGGGTGGTGGGCACCGGCGGGTTGTCCGGCGGCAGCTATGAGTGGTCCCTAACGAGGAGTCTGCCTGCCCTCGTCTACGAACCTCACGATCTTACAGGCGACCGTGGGTTCGGAGCCGCTCGATCGGCCGGGTACCGACACGTCCAACGTCACAACCCGGCCGGGCTCGACCCGTCGCGACGCGACAGTCACCCGTACCGGAGGGCCGGCGACGCCGAACGCGACAGTCACCCGGTACGAGTGCGCCGCGGTGTCGTAGTTTCGCACCAGCACGGTTCCGATCAGCGTCGGTGGTGATGTTCGTCTGTCCACATAGCACGTTCCGATCACCCACGATGCCGTGTTTCGCGGGGTCGACGTTGTCGCGGGTGGCGGAACCATCGGCGGTGGCGCCGCCGGCTTGGTGATGGTTGGCGGAGGCGGCGGCGGCTCGGTGTTCGTTGGCGGAGCCGGCTTCGTCGCCGTCAGCGGCCCGGCGGATGTCGCCGGCGGAACGGGTTTCGTCGCCGGCGGCGCCTGCGGCGCGGGCCCCGATGTCGCGGGCGGCGCGGGCCCCGATGTCGTGGGTGGCACGGCAATGGTCGGCGGCGTCGGACTCGTGGAGGCCGCAGGCGGCGGGGTCGGCGTGACGGGCGGTGCCGGTGCGACGGTCGGTGTACCAGGACGCGGCGTGGCCGGCGAATCCCGGCTGCCCTGAGTCCCCGCCGGCCGCTGGAATGCGGCACCTGTCATCGGCTCGACCAATGTGAACGAGTTGAGCACGAGGGTGATCGGCTGGATGACAGTGATGTTCGCGATGCTGGCGTTCGGCCAGGTCGGTCCCGCCAGGGTCACGCGCGTCAAGGCACGCGGGCTCGTGAGCGGATTGCCGCAGGCACAGCGCGTGACCGGAAACCCGTGCCGGTCAACCAGAACAGCGGTTCCCGCCTGCAGCACCGCGACGAACGCGGTCGCGTGGCCGTTGACGAAGCCGTGATTGATGATGGCCGTGTCCGAGCGGAGCACGACCGGTGTCAGTGTGGCGACGAACGACGCGATCTCGACCGGGCTGATGCCGAGGACCTCGGCCCAGGCCGCCGCCTTGTCCGGATGTGCCTGCAGGAACGTCACCAGCTTGGGTGAGTCACAGCTGGCGATCCGCTGGGTGCCCCCGAACAGCCCGGCGGCATTCGACGCGATCGTGCCGCCCGACCTCGGGAGCGGGGTGAGCGGATGACCGAACCCCACCGAGGGTGTGAACGGGTTCGTGCCCATGGAGGTGACGGGCTCGAGCCGAAGGGTCGACTCCCGGGGCGCGTTGGCACCACAGCTGACAAGTCCCACGATGAACAACGGCCACAGAGTCCACACGAGGCGCCACCCGTGACGACGTGGGCTCGACACACCCCACGCTAACCCGCGATTGGAGCCGGTTTGGCAGTTTGGGGGCCTCGCGTGACGCATACGGAGCCATCGGGGCGATAGCCGACACCGAGCCCGAGGCGGCGGAAAGTCAAGCACAGCAACGAGTCCGGCCGGTGGTGACCGATTCCCCGCGCAGCGGGCATGATGGAAGGGGACCTCGCGGCCCGCAAAGTTCCAGGGGCTCGTAGGAGGGGACGTGTCCTCGCGACGGTTGTTCACGGTGTTCTGGGTGTGGATCGCCGTGTTGCTTGCCGCGTACGTCGGCTTCCCGAACAATACGACCGAGGTCTGGGCCCTGATCGGGTGTTCGAGCGTGGCCGCGGTCGTGGCGGGGGTTACGGTCAATCGGCCGCGACGGCGGATGCCCTGGTTGCTCATGGCGTTGGCGCTACTGCTACTGACCGTCGGCGATGTGCTCTATCTCGTCCAGACCGAGGTGCTCGGCCGGCCACACCCGTTCCCCTCCGTCGTCGATGTCATCTATCTGGCGGTGTATCCACTCCTCATCGTCGGACTCCTGCTGCTGCCTCGGTCCACGACGGGGCGGGACCGTGGCGGCGTCCTGGACGCGCTGATCCTCACCGCCGGTATCGCGTTGCTGGCATGGATCTTCATTATCGGTCCAGACCTCAGGGATCAGAGCCGGTCGGTACAGAGCCACATCGTCTCAATCTCTTATCCTCTCTTCGACATCCTGTTTCTCGCGGCCGCCGCCCGCCTGTTGACCGAGGTGCGGCGTACCGTCTCGGTGGTACTACTCGCGCTCGGCGGTCTAGCCCTGCTCGGCACCGACATTCTGTACGCCATGAGCCAGTTGCGACAGCAGTGGCACGGACTCGGCGGGCCGATCGGGGTCGGCTGGATCGGCTTCTACGCGGCGTGGGGCGGCGCGGCGCTGCACCCGTCGATGCGGGAACTGACCGAGCCGCGCGTGATTCGGGAGGTCCAGATCACGCGGTGGCGACTCATCGTCCTCACGGTGTCTGGCCTCATCGCGCCGGTCGTGCTCTTCGTCGAGCCGATCCGTGGCTACACCGTGGACGCCATTCCGATCGCTGTGCTGTCGGCGGCGCTCTTCCTGCTGGTCCTGCTGCGCCTGGCCGGAGTCGCCGGAAGCTACCGGCAGGTGACCGGACGCGAGCGTAGTCTTCGCGAGGCGGGCAGCCTGCTGGTGGCCGCGACCGATGTGGACACCGTACGGGCGGTGGTCGTGGCCGCCGTGGGGCGGCTGTTTCCGCCCGGCGTCAAATACGAAGTGGCGCTGCCGCTTAAGGCGGACACGCTCGATGATGAGTCGCTCGATCAGGATGTGCGCGAGTCGTGGGTGAAGAAGCCGGCGCCGACTCAGTTCGTGCACACCGACATGATCCCGTCGACGCGCCTGAGCGAACTCAGGGAACACGAGATCGCCCTCGTCATACCGCTCGTTGTGGCCGACCGGGCCAGCGGCGAGCCGCTCATCGGCACCCTCGTCGTTGCCGCCGACGACCAGCGTCTCGTTGCTCTTCAGGGTGCGCTCGACGTACTCGCAGCCCAGGCCGCGCTCGCCATCGAACGCATCAGGCTCAATGCGCGGGTGGCCCGGCACGACACCGAGCGATACTTTCGAACGCTCGTTCAGAGCACCGCCGACGCCATTCTCATCGTGGACGATGACGACAGGGTCCGGTACGCGAGCCCGTCGGGGGCCGCCCTGGTCGGGAACACGCCGCTCGTCGGACGCGCCGTCGCCGACCTCGTCGTCGGACCACGACGTGACAGCGCGCGGCGGGCGCTGGCCCGGGCGCGGGCCGGCGACTACCCGTCCGGAGTGGGGTACTGGCCGATCGAGCGCGCCGACGGCACGACGGCCGATGTCGAGGTATCACTTCGCGACCTGCGGGATGAGCCGACAGTCAACGGAATCGTGCTCACGGTCCGGGACGTGACCGAGCGGCTCCGGCTGGAGCACGAACTGACCTACCTCGCCTTCCATGACTCGCTCACCGGCCTGGCCAACCGGGTCCGTTTCGGCGAGCAGGTACAGCAGGCCGTGGGCGCGGCCGGCCGCTGCGCCAACGTCGTCGGCGTGCTCTTCGTCGATGTGGACGACTTCAAGGTGGTCAACGACACCATGGGCCACGACGTGGGCGACGAGTTGCTCGTCGAGGTCGGCCGACGACTCTCCAATGTGGTCGGTTCGACCAATCTGGCCGCCCGCCTCGGGGGCGACGAGTTCGCGATCCTGGTCAGCGGGGCGGCCAGTCCGTCCGATGTAGAGCGTATGGCCGACCGCGTGGTGGACGCGCTGGCCGAGCCGGTCGTGCTCAACGGCAGTCTGCTCAATGCCTCGGCCAGTATCGGGGTCGCCACCACGGTGGATGCGCGCGGCAAGGGTGACCTTCTGCGCCACGCCGATCTGGCCCTCTACGTCGCGAAGGGCTCCGGGAAAGGGCGTTGGCGCCGTTACCAGGCCGCTCTGCACACCCAGATCGTTGAACGGATGGAGCTGCGCTCCGCGCTGGACCGGGCCGTCGCCGGAGGAGACTTCGCTCTGGCGTACCAGCCCATCGTGACCCTCGCCGACGGCTCACCCGTCGGTTTCGAGGCGCTGCTGCGCTGGAACGACAGTGACCGCGGCGTGCGGCTGCCAGGGGAGTTCATCGATGTGGCGGAGGACAGCGGCCTCATCGTGCCGATCGGGGAATGGGTGCTTGGGCAAGCGCTCGCCGATGCGGCAACGTGGTCCACCGACGCCGGGCCCGCCCCATATCTGGGCATCAACGTATCGGTCCGGCAGTTCCGCAGCCCCAACCTGATCGACACGATCCGCCGCGAGCTTTGCACGAGCGGGCTCCCCCCGCAACGGCTGATGCTCGAGATCACCGAGAGTCTGCTGCTCCGCGACGACGAACGGGTGTGGAACGACCTGGTCCGGCTGCGTGACATGGGCATCCGTATCGCGATCGATGACTTCGGCACCGGCTACTCGTCCCTGAGCTACCTCCAGGAAGTGCCCATCGACGTGTTGAAGATCGACAAGTCATTCATCGACACCATGGCCTCGTCCCCGCGCCAGCGGGCTCTGGTCGAGACGATCGTCCGGTTGGCCAGGACGCTCGGGCTCGATGTGGTGGCCGAAGGAATCCAGCGCCGTGACGACCGTGACCTGCTGCTCGAGATGGGTTGCCCGTACGGGCAAGGTTTCCTGTTCGCCGGTCCGATGAGCCAAGGTCACGCTCTGCGTTGGCTGCGCACACAGCACGTCACGCAAACGGCGTGAGGTCAGCGTACCTACCAACAACCTCCGCGCTGGCCCGACCGTTCTGTCGTACCCCGTATTTAGGCTCACCTCGATCGCGAGGTGGAGGAGGGTGGCGTGCCCAGAATGGGTGTCTGGCAGGGCGCCGCGGTGTCGATCGGCGCCGTGCTCGGCACCGGCGTGATCGCACTGCCCGCGCTCGGCGCCCAGCTCGCCGGCCCTGCTTCGCTCGTCGCGTGGCTCGCCCTCATCGTCCTCTCCGTACCATTGGCGGCCACGTTTGCCGCACTGGGCGCCCGTTATCCGGACGCGGGCGGCGTCTCCACATATGTCCGCCGCGCCTTCGGAGCACGCTGGGCGGCCATGGTCGGCTGGTGGTTCTACCTTGCTGTGGGGGTGGGGGCGCCGCCGGCGGCGCTCTTCGGTGGGGCCTACGTCGCCGCTGCGTTCGGCGGGGGCACGCGCACCGCACTGATCGCCGGTGGCACGATGATCGTCGCGGTGAGCCTCGCCAATGCCTTTGGCGTGCACGTCTCCGGACGGGTGCAGCTCGCCCTGGCGGGGCTGCTCATCCTGCTGTTGGTCGCGGCGACCGCCCTCGCCTTACCACACGCGAGACTGGCCAATCTGTCTCCGTTCGCGCCGCACGGCTGGCTCGCGATCGGTCCGGCCGCGGCGGTCCTGGTATGGGGTTTCGCCGGCTGGGAAGCGGTGACTCATCTTGCCGCCGACTTCCGCGACCCGGCACGCCAACTGCCGCGGGCCACCGCGATCGCGGCGGTCGTCGTGGGTCTGCTGTACTTCGCCATCGCAGCGACGAGCGTCCTGGTCCTCGGCGCCGCTACCGGTTCGTCGGAGGCGCCGCTCGCCGAGTTGCTCGCCGTCGGGGTCGGCGGTCCGGTGCGGCAAGTGACGGCGGCCATCGCCGTGCTGTTGACCGTCGGCGTGATGAACGCGTACTTCGCCGGCGCGGCGAAGCTCGGTGCGGCACTGGGCCGCGACGGCGCGCTGCCGGGCTGGCTGGCTCGGGGCAGTCAGGCCGGCGACGTGCCTCGACGGAGCCTGGCCGTGGTCGCGACGATGGCGTCGACGTCGTTGATCGTGGCGGCCGTGACCGGCGCCAGTACCCGTGTGCTCGTGCTTCTGACAACAGGCTCGTTTGTGCTGGTGTACGTTCTCGGCACGTTGGCCGCCGTTCGGCTACTGCCACGGCGGAGCTGGTCGCGGCGAGCCGCCGTCGTCGCACTGGTCTGCGTGCTCGGGCTGCTGGTGCTCGTCGGCGTGTACCTGGTATGGGCCGTCGGAGTGGCGATCGCGGCACTGGTCTACGACGAGTTCAGCCGCCGCCGGGCGCCTCCCGCCGCCGCGGAGAGTCCGGAGAGTCTACTGGTGTCCGGCATATAGCTCTGCCTCCGCGTCCGGCGACGGTTGGTCGGGCGCGGGAATCGGGCGAGGAGTCCGCAACAGCAGAGCGCCGACCACTCCGAGCATGGCCACCGCGGCGGCGGCCCAGATGGTCTCGTGGAACCCGGCCAGCGCGGCGTGTGCCACCAGGGGGCGCAGGACCGCGGGCACGTCGGCGAGGTTGCCTCCGTGCGCTCCGGCAATGGCAGCCGGCTGCCCCAGCGCCGCGCCGACGTGGCTCGCTACGCGTACGGAGAACAGCGTCGCGAGCAGACTGACGCCGATCGAGCCGCCGAGACGCTGACCAACGTTGAACAGCGTGTTCGCGTGCGCCAGCTCACGCTGCGGCAGGCCGGCGAGCATTCCGGTCAGCAGGGGTTGGATCACCAGCCCGACACCCAACCCACGGCCGGCCATGATCAGAGCGATAATCCACAGTGGAGTGTCTTCGGCCACCAGAACCAGAAGCAAGCTCGTGAGTGCTATCGCGACGAATCCGGCGATGATGCCGAGCCGCAGTCGGGGGCCGGTAAGGTTGCGGCCAAGCCCCGTCGACAGGCCCATGACGATGCCCTGGGGCAGCAGGACCAGTCCACTCGCAAGAGGACCGTGCCCCTGGAGGTTCTGCACGAGCACCGGTACCAAGAAGAGCACCCCGAACATCGCCACTGCAGCCAGTACACACAAGCTCATCATCAAAGCCGACTGGGGACTGCCGAGCACTCGCAGGTCGACGGCGGGCTCCCGTCGCCGCGACGCCCATACCACGTACGCCGCGAGGAGCACGAGCCCGCCCACCCAGTACGGCCACACGTGCATCGACCACCAGCCGCGCACCGGCGCCTCGCTCGTCCCGTAGATCGAACCGGTGAGGCCGGCCGATAGCATGACCAGCCCGAGCGGGTCGAAGCGGGTCGTCCGGTCGACGTCGTCGCCGAAACCGAGCCGGCGTAGGTGCGGTACCCCGAGCAGGGCGGCCACGCCGAAGGGAACGTTGACCAGGAAGATGGAGGGCCAGCCGAACCCAGCGACCAGAACGCCGCCCAGGCTCGGACCCAGAGCCGGGCCGAGAAACAGTGCGACACCCCCCGATGTCGGCAGGTCCTTTGTCGCGTCTTCGCCCCGTCCAAAGAGGAGGTTCAGCGAGAGTGGGACCAGCGGTGCGGCAACCACACCCTGGACCGCTCGGGCCGCGATCAGCTCGGTGACGTTCTGCGCCAACGCGCACAGCACGGAGGCGACGGTGAAGCAAGCCAGGCTCCACGCGTATACACGCACCGTTCCGAAGCGCCGTCCGAAGTACGCAGTGGCCGGCAATGTCGCCGCGAGCGCCAGCAGGTAACCGGAGACCGTCCACTGCACGCTCGCCAGCGGGGCGCCCAGCTGGCGGCTGATGTCTGGCACCGCGACGTTGACGACGCTCGAGTCCACCATGGACATCAGCGAGCCGGAGAGAAGGACGAAGAGTGCCAACGGTGTGAGCTTGGCAGCCTTAGCGTCCACGGGTTCCTGCCTGTCCCTTCGCCACGGCTCGGTTGACATTGAGCAGCCGCCGGTAGAACTCATCGTCCCGGGCCGGGTCACCGTGTTCGAGCCACGCGATGATCGCGACATACGTGGTGGAGACAACGGTCTCCGCGGCCCAGCGGCGCATCACCCGGTCGGGCTCGACCCGGATGAGCTCCTGTTCGGCAAAGCGGACCGACATGTCATGCCACCCGGCCGCGATGTGGGCGAACTCCGGCTCCCGAGCCGCATGACGGAAGAGCAGTGTGAATCCGTCCGGGTCCGCCCGGGCAGCCGCGATCAGGTTGCGCAGCGCCTGGTTGCTGGCCTCGTCGGGCACGCGCTCCCGGATGCTGGCTATTGTGCGTTCCAGGACCGCTTGGTAGAGCTCCCGCTTTCCGCTGAAGTCCCGGTACAGCAGCAACTTGCTGACATTCGCGCTCGCGGCGATCTCCTCCATTGAGGTCGCGGCGTAACCACCCTTGGCAAAGACGGCCGCCGCCCCATCGAGGATGCGACGGGTCGTCTGCTCCCTGCGATCCATCGGGTTATTAACCTCTCAGGGTTTACTATAAAGTTAAGCTTGGCGTAGTCCTGGCCTTGTTGTCAAGCGGCAATCGTGGCCGTGCGTCGACGGCCACATGGCGACAACTAACGTCGTGCCGTGGCGCGCGTGAGGGCACACACGTGACGGAGGCGACGCCACGGAGCAGGCGCCGCGCGAGGCTACCTGAGGATGTTGACCGCGCGGGCGATGACGAGCGCGACCGTCACGATGGAGACGAGCGACTGGGAGAGCATGAGCATCTTCGCCCACCGGTTCAACGGCAGCGTGTCCGTCGGACTGAACGCCATCGCGTTGGTGAACGACAGGTAAAGGTAGTCGATGAAGTTCGGCGACCACTGTTCGTGGGCGAGATCGGAGGTCTGCATTTGGGGAAACAGGAAGTCGGGGTAGCGCGTGCCCCGGCTGCGCTCGATCGGCCCGCCCCGGTCGAACTCCCAATACCAGAGTCCAAAGATGATCACGTTCGTGAGCCAGATCCCACCGCCGACGACGAGCAGCTGGCCCGCGTTTTCTCCCTCGGTACCCTCGACCAGACCCCGGACGAGCTGAATCGCTGACCACGCGTTGGCCACGCTGGCGAGCGCGACCAGAGTCAGGCTGGTGGCACGGAGCAACGGGTGGTCACGCACGATGCGGCGTGGGTTCGCCGCCACCAGCAGCACGAGCAGGGCGAACTCGATCGTCGGGAGCAGGAAGACCGGGCGGAGCGCGAGCCGGCTGGGGATGAGGAACTGCAGGGCGATCGCGACGAGGACGGCTGTGGCGACCGGCCAACGAGGCTCTCCACGGGTCGGCCGCAGCCAGGGCGGGCGGCGGACAAGCCGGTGGCCGGCTTCGGACATGACCTGCTCGACGTGCGCCAGACGCTCCTGAAGGTTCCTGGTAGCGGCAACAGTCAGACCGCCCGTCGGCGGGTCCGGCTCGTCACTCCTGCCGGCCTTGCGCTGATCAGGCAGCTGACTCTCGGACCCATCCTGAACACTCATGGCGCCATTGTCTCCGGTGCCGCAGCCGCCGGTGGGGTCCGAACACGCATCGATCGACACGGAGGCATTATTAGGGCAGATCACGTTCACGGCTGAAGTGCAGATGGTGGATGCGGTTCACCACTGGTGTGGCTAAGGTATGATTTGTAACACAATCAGCGGGGTGCAGGAGTGGGAGACAGCGCGCCAACAGCTGCTCGTGAGGGAGAAGGAGCGTTCGTTCCATGCCATTCGTCGACGCCGAAGTCGGCGTCGAATCGCCGGTCAACGCGTTCATCCGCGATGGCGATAGAGTGTTCCGCACCTACTTCATCAACAATCGCGGCGACGAAGCAATGGGGAGCACCTGGAACTACCTCGACATAACCGCGCTCGGGAGGCAGGAGGAGTGGGAGGACTCGCCCGAGGGCTATCCCCAGACCCCGCCGTACGAATGGTGGAACTGGCACGACGAATACGGCCACGCCGAGCCGGCGCGGGTATAGCTGGACAAACTCACCGGGACCGGGTCGGTCGGGTGCGGGCGAATGTTGACACAACCCCCTTGCCGCCGTGCGCCATCATGGACGTATGACTCTCTTTGAATATGCTCGATTTGAGTATCGCGCGACCGGGACGTACGGGGCCGACCAGAACATCGACTGGTCCGCAACCTTCCACTTTCCAGGCGGCTCGCAAAGTTGGGGTACCGACGAGCGCTTCGACGACCTGCGTCACCTCAACCGGGTCGGCCGGGATGGGTGGGAGGTATACAACCGGCACGCTCGTTTGGTGGGCCAGCCGCAGCGGTTGAACGCCGTTACCTACTCGATGAAGCGCCGGGTCGACGGTTAACCGTCAGGGGACGGTCTTCTCGATCGCGGCCGGGCCGAGTCGCTCCAGCTCCTCACGTGCGTGCTCGACATTGGCCGGCGTCGGGTCATGGCCCTCGGCCACGGCCAGGTCCTCTGGGTCCCATGGTTGCTCAGCCCCGGTGCGGACGACCGAGCCGCCTGCTGGGCCGATGTCGCTGCCGAAGTCGGCCACACCCACCAGTTCGGCGTCGCCTTCCTCGTCCGCCCGACTGACGTCGCTCTCGGGTACCTCGTGCATCGCTGCCTCCTCCGCTGTGAAACCCCCGCCGGCGGTTCCGGCGTCACATGCACCCAGATCCGGGTCATAGTTGCGCAGGCCCCGCCCATCCGGCCAGATCAGCCGGCCGACCGTCCCGAGCGACGGGATCCCGGGGACCGATCGGTCATACATCGAGACATGAGAGTCGAGACGCGCGTCGATCGGACCCGGCTCGTCGAGTAGTTCGGCGTCCTCGTCAGCCCGGCGAGCGGCCTGCGCGTCGGGCGTTTCATCGTCAAGCCTGCGCGCCTCGCCGACGACCGAGTCGGCGGCGGCGTCGGGCCGCTCCCGGCGCAGCCGGCGGTTCAGGGATTCGCGGAGGTCGCGCTCGCGCGAACTGATCCCGTACTCGTCCAAGCCGATGGGACCGTCTTCGCGGTCGGGCGGCAACGGCGCCGGCGAGCGTCCATCAGCATCCCGCACATCGTCGAGCGCCTCGTCTGCATGCGAGTCCGGATCCGCCACCTCCGGTAATCCATCCGCCTCGGGGTCGGAGACGGCGATCGGTTGCGCGTCGAACGGGTCCATCACCCAACTGTGGCGCGATTTCGGTCTTCCCGCCCGCCGAATCGCCCGGCCCGGCCGAATCACCGAGCGCACCGACCCCGCCCGTCATCACTGTCCACAGTGGGCTAAGCGAGCTCACGATCGGTCACGTCGGCCACCCGGGCCCCGAGCGCGACGACGGTGGCGTCCCCGTCGACCAGGATAGCGACCCCGGCTTCGCCGCCGCCGAGCGATATCCGCCGCCCACGCAGCCGCTCGTCAGCCACGACCGGTAACGGCGTTGTCGAGCCGAACGGGGTGATGGTGCCGCGTTCGTACCCGGTGGCCGCCTTCGCCGCCTCGGCATCGGGGAGGGACAGGCGGTGGACGCCCAGCAGGGCACGCAGCTTCGGCCAGGCGATGACCCGGTCGCCGGGCACGAGCACGAAGACGAAGTCCCCCTCGCCTCGCCGTACCACGATCGTCTTCACCACGTCCGCGACCTCGACCCCGCGAGCAGCGGCCGCTTCGGCGAGATTGCCCACCGGAGGATGGCGTACCACGGAATACGCCAGTCCGGCCGCCTCCATCGCAGCAACCGCCCGCTCCGACATGCCGCCACCCTATCGGGCGCCCGTACGAGCCCGGGCCAGCAAGGGCACGGAGGGCTCAGCCGCCCACTAGGAGGCGAGAGTCGGCCCAAGCGATCGCGTCGGCGAGCGGGAGCGCCGGCGAGTAGAAGTAGCCCTGCCCGAATCGGCAGCCCATCCCGCGCAGCAGGTCCCGCGCCCGGGCGTCCGGCACTCCTTCGGCGATCTGCGTCAGACCGAGCCGAACGGTCAGGGCGACGACCGCCTCCAGCAGCGCCTGATCGCGCTCAGTGGTGAGGTCCTGGACGAAGCTCTGATCGATCTTGACGATGTCGATCGTGGACCGGCGCAGATAGCTGAGCGCGGCACAGCCGGTGCCGTAGTCGTCAATCGCCACCCGGACGCCGGCCTCCCGCAGTTCGTCCAGGAACTCCCACTCCTGCGCGTCCTCGGCCACGAGCAACCGCTCGGTGATCTCGAGGACGAGCAGCGACGGGTCCACGTCGGAGCTGCGCAGCGTCTCCCGGATGGAGTCCGCAAAATCAGTATCGCGCAGCTGGTTCGGCGAGACATTCACGCTGACGTACGGACGAGTTCCTCCTCCGGCCGCACCTAGCCTGGGCAGATCGTGCACAGCTCGTCGTACCACCCAATCACCCAGCGGCACGATGAGCCCGTTCTCCTCGGCGATCCGAATCAGCTCCTGTGCAGGGATCGAGCCACCCGCCGACCGCTCGTACCGGACCAGCGCCTCGAAACCCACCGCCCGCCCGGATGCGAGGTCGACGATGGGCTGGTAATGCAGGGCGAGCCGGTCATCGCGCATCGCGTTCTCCAGCTCCAACCGCAGGTCGTTGCGGCGCCGGATAGGGCTGATCATCCCGGCCTCGTACTCGCGCCAATGGCCCTTGCCTTCTTCCTTCGCCGTGTAGAGGGCGGTGTCGGCCCGCCGTAACAAGGAGTCGAACTCCGCCGGCGACCGGGCGAGTGCCAGGCCGACGCTTGCTCCACAGTCGACGAGGACCCCCGCCACCGTGACCGGCCGCGCCAGCGAGTCCGCGATGCGACGGGCGGTGCGGCGGGCCGCCTCCTCGTCGGGTACGTCGTGCAGCAGCGCCGCGAACTCGTCCCCGCCCAGACGGGCTGCCAGATCTTCGCCCCGCAGGAGGGCCCGGATCCGATAGGCGACGTTGACCAGGAGACCGTCGCCGACCTCGTGTCCGTAGGAGTCGTTGACCTGTTTGAAGTCATCCAGGTCGACGAAGATGACGGCGCATAGGCCCCCGTCGGCGCAGTCCCGGGCGACTCGAAGGCGCTGACGCAGTTGGTCGGCGTTGGCGAGACCGGTCAAGGCGTCATGCGAAGCGCGGTAGGCGAGGCTTCGCTGCAGTTCCCGTTCGGCGGTCACGTCTCTCACCGTGACCACAACCCCGTTGACGGTCGGGTCCCCAGTGAGGTCGCGCTGCTGGACCTGCACCGTCCGGATCACTCCGTCGGGACGGCGGATCGTCGCCTCGTGCCCTTTCTCACCGTCCACAGTGAACTGTCCAGGTTCGCCGACCACAATGGACGCTGGCCGGATCACGTCGTCGAGGACGGCCCCGCGAACGTCGCGGCCGAACATCGCCCGCGCCGATGGCGTTGCGTAGTCGATCCGTCCGTGCCGGCTGATCAAAGTGGCGTCCGTACTGGTGAGGACGAGCGTCCGGAAGTAGCGTTCGCGCTCCTCAACCCGCAGGGCGCCGACCAGGTCGATACGGGCCAGCGCCGCCGCCGCCTGCTCGGCCAACGCCTCCAGGCCCGCCGCGTACTCGACCAGGAACCGGAGCGGTGCCGAGAACATGATCTTGTAAGAGCCGCTGACCGGGAGCGCCTCGGTTCCCACCCGTACCAGCAGTTCCCCGTGCCTCCTCCCCTGCGGCACAAGGGTTGTCCGGGTGCCAGGCGCCGACCCGGCCGCGCCGCCTTTCCCGTGCTCGATCACCGAGGCGTGCGAACCCGCCCCCCGCGGTGTCATCTCGCGCAAGGCGCTGGTGAGACACGCGGTCACTTCGGTGACAGCGGTGGCGACCACCAGCGAACGCAGAGCCTTGCGCAGCGCCACCGTCGAAGCACCCCGGCGACGGTACGCCTGTGCGCCAAGGGCCAGGCGCGTCAACACGAGCAGACCGACGACGCCGACGACAAGCGCGATGGCGACTCCGGTGGTCACCGGCCCCGCTGTGGCTTCCACAAGCAGCGTGCTGGGCCCGACCAGCAGCGCGATAGCCAGCAGGACCAGTTGGCCAGGGCCGATCTCGTACTTCGCATCGCCGACCGAGCGGGTGGCGATGTGGGCCATGCTCGGCAGTAGCGCGGCCAGGCCGCTGAGCCCGTAGAGCGTCATGAGGCCGGCTGCAACGGCGATCGGCCACATCGGCCCGACGTGTATGAGTGCCCGTCCGTAGACGAAGTCCGCGACCAGATATGCGGCGACGCCCACCGAAAGGATGATCGCGGACGCGTTGCCTCGCCACAGCATCAGCAGACGTGCGCACGCGGCCATCACGGCCATGTAGCCGACCCAGGTAACGGTTGCGGAGATCTTCTGCGTGCCCATCATGTGCATCGTCATGACGGCTGGTCGCACCAGCAGGATCCAGACGAGCAACGCTCCGGCAAGGGTTACCGCGATGGTGTCGAGCGCGGTGGGCCAGTCGCGCGAGCCAATGACCGGTCGCCCGAGGGCCAGCAGTCCAAGGGCCAGCGGCAAGTAGCTGACGAGGTAGAGAACACCTCCAGGGCTCGGGTGCACCTGCATGTGGGTGCCGGTCGCGCTGATGTAGACGGCGGCCGCCCCCACCAACAGAAGCGCGATGCTAATGAGAATCCATGGGCCCGAGCGGGGTGGTCGGAACACTCCGGTCCCGTAGGCCACAGCGGCCGCTCCGAGCACGGCCGTCGCGCCCAGCACTGCCGTCCGGGCGGAGGGTACGAGCGCGTACACGAGAGCGAGCACGGCGACCGCGCACACAAATCCTCCGCGGACCGGCCGTACGGCCGCGGCGGCCCGAACGTCACCCCCCGGGCCGGAACGGGTGCCTGGATCGTTGCGGGCACCTACGCTCACCGCGACCATGTGCCCCGATGGTAGTCC
This sequence comes from Actinomycetota bacterium, assembly GCA_046728155.1. Lineage (GTDB taxonomy): Bacteria > Actinomycetota > Actinomycetes > Mycobacteriales > Micromonosporaceae > CAWDLX01. The sequence continues at coordinate 61,633 of JBKPDY010000012.1, read as the reverse complement.
GCCCGGAGCGCTGTCCACGATCGTTCGCTAAGGCTCTTGATCCAGCCCTGCCGATGGATGCGAATACCGGATCCGTTCCTCGTCGCCGGGGCCCCGCCGCTCCTCATGGTGCCGCGATCGCGCGGTAACGGCCCAGGCGGGGCACGCGATCGTCGCCCGCACTCGCCGGGAATCCGCTTCCCTCCAGAGGGTGGTTGCTGCATATTATGGGCAATAACCACTCGGTCTCAAACGGCGGAGGCGACATGGCATCCGGCACCCTGGCACCCTCGGCCGCGTACGCCCCGATCCGGGAAGTGCTCGGGCCGCGCGGTAAGGCCAGCATCGCCGGCATGGCGAGCTTCATCGGGCTCCTGCACATCGTCGGATGGGGCGTCCTGATCCTCGTCGTCGTGCCACGGGCATACCACGTCGGCGTGGCCGGCGTCTTCGGGATCGGCCTCGGCGTGACCGCATACACGCTGGGCTTGCGGCACGCCTTCGACGCCGACCACATCGCGGCGATCGACAACACCACCCGGAAGTTGATGGCCCACAAGCAGCGCCCCGTCTCGATCGGGTTCTGGTTCTCACTGGGGCACTCCAGTGTCGTCTTCGTGCTCTGCCTGCTGCTCGGCGTCGGCGTCCGGGCGCTGGCCGGTGAGGTCGAGAGCGACACCTCGTCCTTGCAGCAGACCACCGGCCTGATCGGGACCACGGTCTCCGGGGTCTTCCTCTGCCTGATCGGGATCATCAATCTGGTCTTGCTGATCGGCATCGTCAAGGTTTTCCGTCGGATGAAGCAGGGCAGCTTCGACGAGGAAACCCTCGAGCACCACCTCAACAACCGCGGCTTCATGAACCGGATCCTCGCCGGCGCCACGAAGGCGGTCCGCAAGCCGTGGCAGATGTACCCGATCGGCCTGCTCTTCGGCCTCGGCTTCGACACGGCCACCGAGGTGTCGCTACTCGTGCTCGCCGGTGGTGCAGCCGCCTTCGCCCTGCCGTGGTACGCGATCCTGACGCTGCCGATTCTCTTCGCGGCTGGGATGAGCCTGCTCGACACCATTGACGGCTGCTTCATGAACTTCGCGTACGGCTGGGCCTTCTCCAAGCCCGTACGCAAGATCTACTACAACATCACCATCACCGGACTCTCGGTCGCGGTGGCACTCATCATCGGGTCTGTTGAGCTCATCTCGATCGCCACCGACAAGCTCGGCATCGATTCCGGACCACTCGCCGCGATCGGTGGTCTCGACCTGAACTACGTCGGGTACGTCATCGTCGGTCTCTTCGTCGTCACCTGGGTCGTGGCCCTGGCGGTCTGGCGGTACGGCCGGATCGAGCAGAGGTGGTCGGCGCGGCTGGCCCCGTCCGCGGAGCCGGACCGACCACCGGTGCTGGTGGCACAATCTCGGGGATGACCTGCAGCCTGCACGTACTTACTTCCGGCTATGTCGGCGATCGGGTGGCGAGCACCGTGACGCTCCTGCGCGAATCGGACACGGTTGTCGTCGTGGACCCTGGCATGGTGGCCGATCGCCGCCTCATCCTCGATCCGCTCGTGCCGCTCGACATCACGCCCGAGCAGGTGACGGATGTCGTCTTCAGTCACCATCACCCCGACCACACCCTGAACGCCGCGCTGTTCCCCAATGCGCGCTACCACGACCACTGGGCGGTCTACCACGGCGACATGTGGGAGGACCGCGGCGCCGACGGAGTTCGACTCTCCACGTCCATCCAGCTCGCCGCGACACCGGGACACTCGCCGGAGGACATCAGTACCCTTGCGTGGACGGATGATGGCCTGATCATCCTGACCCATCTGTGGTGGACCAAGCAGGGGCCGGCCGACGATCCGTACGCGCCCGATCGCAACCAGCTCGCCCGCTCGCGCGAGAAGGTCCTCGCGCTGCGACCATCGCTTGTGATTCCCGGGCACGGGGGCCCGTTCCGGCCGGATGCGGAGACGCCCGTCTGAATCGGGAGGCATTGTGACGGACACAGTGAGCACCGTCCACGGCGTACGGCTCCTGCACTGCGGCGTCGACGGACCGATGCTCGCCGACGAGGCCGGGGCGGTCGAGCTCATCGCGGTCGCCCTGGCGCAGCGAGCCGATCTGGTGGTCGTCCCGGTGGCGCGGCTGGACCCCAAGTTCTTCACACTCAGTAGCGGACTGGCCGGCGCGATCGTGCAGAAGCTGGTCAATTACCGGCTGCGGCTCGCCGTGGTCGGTGACATCAGTGGCCACCTTGCCGCAAGCAACGCGTTTCGGGACTGGGTCCGGGAGTCCAACCGCGGCCGACAGACCTGGTTCGTCGACGGCGCCGCCGAGCTGGATGCCCGGCTCGCCGCCGGTTGACTCTCAGTTCGGCGTCCAGGCCACGATCCCGAGGCACATCTCGTCGCTGGTTCCATCGCCCCACATGACGTACCGCGGCTTGAGGTTCCTCAACTGGGGCAGTTCGGCGCGCAGGGACGCCTCATACGTGCAGGTCACTTGCAACACGTCGCCGGCGCGCACGGCGATCGGTGTGATGAGCGGACGGGCGCCCTGGTTGTCGAAGTTGAAGTTCGCCACGTCGAGGAGGATCTTCGAACTCGTCGAGCCGGGGTTCAGGGTCACCGAGATGGACCGGCCCAGCAGGTGCATGTGACCCGCGACGGCGTAGATTGTGCCGGCATGTCGAACGCGCATCGTGCAGCTGTGCGTGTTTCCGGGCTGCGGCGACTGTCCGCGGTTGCAGAGAAGGTTGAGCCCGTTGACGATCGCGATGGCCTCCGGTCCGAAACGGTGCCCCAGGTCGGCCAGTGCCGCGTCGCGGTTGCAGAGCGGACCGGACTCCGCGGGCGTGCAGGGCAGTTCGATCGGGCCGGCGACGAGCATGATCTGCAGCGGCTTGATGTTCGTCGCGGTCGACAGGCGAAGCCGTACCTTGGTCTGATCCGTTTCGCCCGGCCTGCCGCTGGTCGCGAGCAGGTTGTAGTGGATCTGCATCACCAGTTGCGTACCCGGTTTGAGCTGGTATCCGAGGTTGTCGCCGAGCAACGTCTCGTGCGCGCCCGGAGCCCACGAGCCGACCCAGGCGTTCTGCCCGCCGACGCCGCCGAAGACCGAGCCGGCGCTACCCACACGGTCACCACCGAAGCACGTCCAGCCGTCGCCCGGTTCCTGGGCGTCTACCGCCTTCGCCGTGGCGACATCCGACTGGTCGACCCGGTAGAGGATGGCGTGATGCACGATGGCGCCGTTCTGCGGCAGGAACTGGCTGCCCATGAGGTACGACGTCAGGGTGATGTGCGGATCGACGAGGAAGCAACGATACTCGTCCGTTCCGCCGGGTGGCGGCACCGGTGTGAACGGTCGGGCCAATCCGACGGTGGTGAAGCGTTCGCCTGTGCGCAGCGGCGGATCCGTCGAGGCCGGCGGTCTGGTCGGCTCGGGGCGAGCGGTGGTCACCGCATGGTCACCCGCCGGAGTGGTCGGCGTCGGCCCACCACTGCACGCGCTGATCGGGAGCAACACGGCGGCGACAGCGCCGGCGGCGACCACTCGTCTCATGTCGATCCGCATGCCGTAGACGGTACGCTGGTGCGCCATGGCCACCGAGCCGACAGCGAGTGAGCATCGCAGGGCCGCCGGGCCCGCGGAGCGGAGCGAGCGCGGAGGCGAGGCGGCATGACCGAGCCGACAGCGAGTGAGCATCGCAGGGCCGCCAGGCCCGCGGAGCGGAGCGAGCGCGGAGGCGAGGCGGCATGACCGAGGCAGCCGAGCCACACGGGGTCGTGTTCCCATTGACCGGCGTTGGGAGGAGCACGTCGGCGCTGGGCCGGGCTGTTGTCGCCGATGCTCTACGCGCCGCAGACCCGATCGGCGCTCGGGCCGCCGAGAATGAGACCTCGTGGCGACGGGAGTACCGGCTGCATTTCCGCCGGTTGGTCGAGGCGGCGCTCCCCTCGCCCGAGGCGGCGGTCGCCATCGCCCACGCCGGGCTCAGCTCTGTCTACGAACGGATGCGCTTCTCCACAGTGGACGACGAGGTCAGCCTCGGCGAGGCGCCGCAGCTACCGGTCGCGGAAGCTTTGCGCACCGCCACCATCCAGGGCACGGGTCGACCCGAGGAGGAGTTGGTCCTCCCGTACAAGGGCGCTCATCTGCGCGGCCACGAGGTGGTCGCGAGGCTCGACGGTTGGGTCGAGCAGGGCGTTGTGGAACCCTCCTGTGCGACGGCGATCAAGTTGGTCGCTGAGAATCCGCAGTGGCTTCGGCTCCCCGGGCAGACCGTCGCCATCCTCGGTGCGGGCGCCGAGATGAGCCCATTGACCGCACTCCTGCGGTGGGGAGCGGATGTGGTCGCGGTCGACCTGCCGCGTCCGCCGGTGTGGCAACGACTTGCAGGAATCGCGCGCCAGCACGGCGGACGACTGCGGGCTCCCGTGGCCGACCGGTACGACCTGAGCGCCGGTACGGGCGTCGGCGCCGACCTGCTGCACGACGTCAGCCGGGTCGCGGCGTGGCTATCCGATGTGGATGGTCACCTGGTTGTGGGCAACTACGCGTACGCCGATGGTGCAGTGCATGTGCGGGTCACGGCGGCGGTGGACGCCCTGACCCAGTACCTGCTGAGTCGCCGCGCCGACATCGGCCTCGCCTTCCTGGCCACCCCGACCGATGTATTCGCCGTACCGGCCGAGGCCGCGGCCGAGGCGAACCGGCGCTACGCCGAGGCGGCCGGCATCGGCCGCATCCGCCGACCTCTCCGGATTCTCAGCGGTGGAGCCCTGCTGGCCCGCAACTATCCACCGGGCGCGGACCCGGGCATCAACGACAGTTTCATCCCCCAGCAGGGCCCGAACTACGCGCTCGCCAAGCGGATCCAACGATGGCGCGCGACACAGGCCCGCGCCGGCGGCGCATGGGTGTCGCTGCGGGTCGCCCCGGCTACCCGTACCCGGAGCGTGGTGAAGAACCGGCTCCTGGCCGCCGCCTTCGCCGGAGCGCACCGGTTCGGGATCGAAATCTTCGACCCCGCGACCAGTAATACCCTCATGGCGGCGATGCTCGTCCACGACCTGTGCGTGAACCCGCCGCCGAAGGCCCATCCGTGGCAGGACGAAGCGGACGGTGCCGCCCACGGCGGGCTCTGGCGGGTGCCGTACGCGCCGCGAAGCGTGCTGGGCATCGCCGTGCTCCTCGGCGCCGGTGCCGCCCGGGGCTGATCCGGTCAGCCTAGGATCGTGCCGGTGACCGCGCCGAACCCGATCCGCGCGCCGTCGCCGCTTCGGGCGTAGCCGCGAATGGTGACCGTATCGCCGTCCTGAAGGTAGGTGCGCGTCTGACCGTCGGCCAGCTGAACCGGCTCGGTGCCGTTCCAGCTCAACTCGAGGAACGACCCGCGCTGGTCGCGCTCCGGACCCGATACCGTACCCGACGCGTAGAGGTCGCCGGTACGAAGCGACGCGCCGTTCACAGTCAGGTGGGCGAACTGTTGCGCCGGCGTCCAATACATCTGCGCGAACGGCGGACGGGAGACCACCGTGCCGTTCCAATCGATCTCCAGCGCGATGTCGAATCCCCACGGTTCATCGCCGCGAAGGTACGGCTGCGGCCGCGGATCCTGGGCCGGGGGTTCAATCCGGGCGCTCTCCAACGCGGCGAGCGGTACAACCCAGGGCGAGACCGAGGTGGCGAACGACTTGCTGAGGAATGGCCCCAAGGGGACGTTCTCGAAGGCTTGGATGTCGCGTGCACTCCAGTCGTTGAGGAGCACCGCGCCGAAGACGTGATCGGCGAAGCGCGAGACCGGTACGGACGTCCCCAGTGGACTCGCGACGCCGACAACGAAACCAACCTCGGCTTCGATGTCAAGACGCAGCGACGGTCCGTATGCCGGCGATCCGTCCCGTGGATCTCGCCGCTGGCCGTACGGGCGCCGGATCGGAGTACCGGAGACGACGACGGTGCCGGACCGACCGTGGTACCCGATCGGGAGGTACCGCCAGTTGGGGGTGAGCGGCTCGGTCTGCGGTCGGAAGATGCGGCCCACATTGGACGCGTGGTGTTCCGAGGAGTAGAAGTCGACGTAGTCCGCGACCTCGAACGGAAGGATCAGGTCGACCTCGGCGAGCGGGACGAGATGCGGCGAGACCACGCCGCGGTGGGCCTCGTCGCCGAGTAGGTCCAGCACCCTTTCCCGTACGGCCTCCCAGGCCGGCCGCCCCCTGGCCATGAACGCGTTGAGCGACGCGGTGGCGAAGTCGTCGCGGTACGGAGTGTCCACACGGGACAGATCCAGGACGTGGTCGCCGATGGCGACGCCCACCCGCGGCGTACCTCCGCCACGGCAAAAGACCCCGTACGGCAAGTTCTCCAGTGGAAAGTCCGTCATCTCGGGCAGGTCGACCCAGGTACCGCTCATCTCCGTCCCTTCGTCACGCACAGTTACCGCGACCGGGCGTCTATCGGGACCCCGGGCCACTCGTCGTACCAGTGAAAGGATTCCACCGAGGAGGAGACATGAGGTACCCGATGTTGGTCTGCGCCGATCCCGCCGCGGTCGGCTTTCGGAGGGCGCCCGAGTTGGCGACCAACGAGGCCGAACGGGCGTCCTGTCCAGGCGGCTGCCGGAGCTGGCCGAGCGCTGACAGGACATTATCCACAGGCGTGAATCAACTGGGATCGCCTGAAGCTTGTCGATGTTAGGGTCCCCGCATGGCAGGCACAGAGGTACGTGCGAACCCCATCGAGCTGACCCGGTTGGCCGATGAGATGCTCCGGTCGTCGCAGCGGATAGCCGACGCCTGGCAGACGGCGCAGACTCACCTGCACCTGCGACCGGGCGTCTGGGGTGTCGCCCCAGCCGATCTGGCGCTGGCCGACCGTTATGCCGGAGCGGTCGACGACGCCGATGTGATGATCGGACGCCTGATCGGGGTCATCGAGGATGACGTCGACCGGCTGTACCGGGTCGCCTTCGCCTACCAGCAGGCCGACGACGATGCGGCGGGTCGAATCCCCGTGACGCCGGTATGACTCGGATGGCGATCGTCCGTTCGGACGATCTGGGGGATCTGCGCGCGCGGACTGGCCGCGTCGCCGACGCGGCCGAGGGGTGGCGACGCTTCGCGGTGTCGATACGCGACGCCACCGACGACGTCGATTGGGCAATCGCGCGGCACTCCGACGCTTGGGTGGGGGCGACCGCCGACTCGCTCAGCACCCATTGTAAGGCGCTGGTCGCCGATCTGGACCGGGCGTCAGCACTGGCGCACGGCATCGCTGTCACGCTCGAGCAGGCGGTCGCGATAGTGGGCTCCGGTCTTGAGCACCCGTTCGATGCTGGGTCGATCGATCGGGCACGTGCCGAGTTCGGGCAGATCGCGCGGCGCTGGCTGGCGGTCGCCGACGGTCGAGCGGAGCCGTTCGCCGCCCCCGGCGAAGTGCACGAAACGGGAGTCATTGTCGATGGCGACCGCGTCGTCATCGATACCGGCACGGCCGACGACCTGGTCGACATCGGCGTCGACCCGCGGACCGGTGTGCAGTCTGTGACCGTGAACGGCTACACGCACCTCTTCCCTTCGGATGCCGACATCGTGGTACGGGGCGGCCCCGGGAAGGACACGATCGCCGCCACCGGGGTTTCGGCCCGGCTGACCCTGCTGGGCGGTGAAGGCGACGACACGATTCACAGCGGCGATCGCGACGCGGTGATCCTGGGACTGGCCGGACAGGACCGACTCTACGGCGGCGCCGGCGACGACCGCGTTGACGGCGGCTCCGGCCGCGACTACATCGAGGCCGGCTCGGGAGACGACATCGTCGCCGGCGGCCTCGGGAATGACACAGCTTACGGACTAGACGGCGATGACGCGCTCATCGGTGGCGAGGGCCAGGACTACCTCGAAGGCGCCGACGGCGACGACTGGATCAACGCAAACGCCGGCGACGACATACTCTCTGGCGGCACGGGTGATGACAGGATGGTCGGTGGTGCCGGCGACGATGTTCTCTATGCCGGGCGGGGTCACGACATTGACGAGGGCGACCTCGGTGCCGACACGCTATTCGGCGAGCCGACCGATCTCGCTACCGGAGTCGAGCGGAACGTCGAGATGCGGGTCAGCAACCTCGGCGACTTCATCACGGTCGACGGGTCGCCGCAATTCAGGGCGCGGGTCGAGGCCGACCTCGAGTTGCTGCGCTCCTCTCCCGATGGCCAGCAGATGCTGGCCGGGCTGGCCAAGGCCCACCACGACACGGCCGGTGGCTTCCTGTTCTGGCGCCACGACGGCGACTCGCTGACGATCATCGAGTACAACGACCCGATGCAGCCCGACAACAGCCGAGCCTCGTACGACGGCAGCCGTGTGACGATCGCCTATAACCCGCACCTGGACCGGATCCATACCGATGGCGACCCCGCGTCCACACTGGATACTCCGCCGGTCGCGGTGCTCTACCACGAACTGGCGCACGCGTACGACCTCATGAACGACACGACCGCCCCAGATGTGTACACGGGTCCGGACAACCGTGGCCCGTACAGGACCGGCGTGGAGAACAAGGAACGGGAGGCGGTCGGGCTGCCGATCGACGGGGACGCGGACCCGGGCACCCCACCACGGATCTACGAGCGTCACCCGTACGCGTTGACCGAGAACGGTCTGCGCGACGAGATGGGTGCCCCCCACCGTGACCAGTACTGAGCCCGATCAGATCGGGCCGTCGTCAGCCGGCCGAGCCGTTGGGATGCCAGATATGCGATCTCGGCTTCGCGGAGGCCCACGTCCCCTCCCTCGTTTCCAATAACCACTGTGGACAGTCGCTCACAACGCGGAAACGACGATGCGCTCGACGACGGCCGGCAGGACGTGACCGAGCGGCGCCTCCACGCGTACGGTCGCGTGCTCATCACTGCGGGTCGGGCCCTGGTTGACGATCGCCACCGGCACTCCTTCCTTCACCGCGCGTAGGACGAAACGCCGGCCGGACATGACCGTCAGCGAGGACCCCAGCACGAGTAACGCCCGGGCACTCTCCACAAGGGAGAAACAGGCCAGGACCCTATCGCGGGGGACGCTCTCGCCGAAGAAGACCACGTCGGGCTTGAGGGTGCCGTAGCAGATGTGACAGTCGACCGTACGGAATGCCGTCAACGTCGAGTCGGCCAGCTCGGCGTCCCCGTCGGGATTGATGCCGACGGCGGCCAATTCAAGTGTCGGGTTGGCCGCCCGCAGTCGACGGTCGAGCTCATCCCGGCCACTGATCCGACCGCAGGACAGGCATGTCACCCGGGCCAGGTTGCCGTGCAGTTCGACGACGTTCCGGGCGCCAGCCGCCTGATGCAGCCCGTCCACGTTCTGCGTGATGACGCCATGCAGCAGTCCCAGCCCCTGCAGTGTCGCTACGGCCCGATGCCCGGCATTCGGTCGGGCCCGCGCGATCGTCCGCCAGCCCAGATGGCTGCGCGCCCAGTACCGCCGGCGTGCGTCCGACTCACGGGTGAACATCTGGTACGTCATCGGCGTGAACCGGCGACCCAGGCCGGTCGGACCGCGGTAGTCCGGGATGCCGGACTCGGTCGAGAGCCCGGCGCCGCTCAGCACCAGCACACCCCCTCGGGCGACCAGCCGGGTCAGGTCGTCGACGCTCATCCGTCCCATGCTGCCACGCGTGGTCCGGCGACCGGGGATACGCGGGTCCCCCATAGCGGACCCGCCGCATGGCGTACGGTCACCGCACTGCCGCTTCAATCGCGAGGCCGGTCGCGCAGAGCAGCTCCTCGCCGCCAAGGGGGCCAACGAGCTGCATGCTCGGCGGCACCGGCTGGCCGGGTGAAGGTACCGGCATCGACAGCGCCGGCGTGTGGGCGAGATTGAACGGCGCCGTGAGGTCGGTGATAGGGAAACCCTTCACGTCGGTGAGCAACGGCGGCGCCGCGACCAGGGTCGGGAGCGCGATAACGTCGACATCCCGGAGAACCTCCGACACCTCCGCCTGCCAGGCGAGCTGTCCGGCGCGGCCGCGCTCCAGTTGCTCAGGCGTGATGTCGCGACCGCGTCGCAGCGATCGGAAGATGGCTTCACCGACCCCTTCGCGGTCGAGCAGATGACCATTGGCCACCCAGAACTCGTGCAGCAGCACCGCGCCGAATGCCTCGTAGCACGCATCCCAACCCGGCAACTCTACACTGTGGACAGTCAGGCGGGCGGCGGTGAGAGCGTCGTCAACCGCGTGCTCCATGACCGGGTCGACGCCATCGACACGTAATCTGCCGACGATGTCCGCCGGGGCAGCCGCCACGGCGAATCCGGGCTCGAGCAGGCGCATTCCGGTGACAACGCCCTCGACATCGCGGGCGAGGGGGCCGACCGTGTCGAGGCTCGGTGCCAGCGGCCAGACCCCGCCGGTGGGGACTCTGCCCCAGGTCGTCTTCAGGGCGACGATTCCGCAACAGGCGGCCGGGATGCGCACCGAGCCGCCCGTGTCGGTACCGAGCCCCACGTCCGCCTCGCCGGTCGCGACCGCCACCGCGCTGCCGCTCGAGGACCCGCCCGGGACCCGATCCGGCGCCAGCGGATTGATCGGCGTCCCCAACGCCTTGTTGATTCCGGTGGGGCTCAGACTGAGCTCGGTCTGGCTCGTCTTCCCGACGATAACGGCGCCGGCGGTACGAACCCCGGCCAGGCATTCGGCGTCGGCCGCGGCGGGGACGGCGGCCGTACGGACGGCCACGCATCCGGCCCAGGTCGGGACGCCGCGCAAGTCGATGGCGTCCTTCACGGCGACGCGAACACCATCGCCGGAGGGGTCGAAACGCACCACCCAGGTCGTCACACCGGCAAGGCTAGGCCGCGGATGTCCCACGGGTAGACTTGCGCGGCGACCCGATGCCCAGAGGGGGTTCCGTGCTGGCCGTCGTCGGCAGGCTACGCGCGGCGGGGTGCGTCTTCGCCGAAGACGAGGCACGCCTGCTCACCGCCGAGGCGAAGACGCCAGCCGACCTCGAAACCATGATCCAGCGCCGGGTAGCCGGTGAGCCGCTGGAATACATCCTCGGCTGGGCCCGATTCTACGGTCTCCGGATTGCTGTCCAGCCAGGTGTCTTCGTCCCCCGGCGGCGCACCGAGTTCGTCGCACGCGAGGCCATCAGCCTCGCCGGCCAGAGCGCGGTAGTGGTGGACCTCTGCTGCGGCTCCGGTGCCATCGGGGCCGCGATCGCGGCCCGAGTGCCAGACGCGCAGCTGTACGCGGCCGACATCGATCCGGTCGCCGTGCGCTGCGCCCGTCTCAATCTCGGCGCGGCAAGGGTGTTCGAGGGCGATCTGTTTGACCCGTTACCGCCGAGCTTGCGGCATCGGATCGAGGTTCTGCCGGCCAATGTTCCGTACGTCCCGACGGACTCGATCGCGACGATGCCACCGGAGGCGCGCGACCATGAGCCGCGGCGCGCGCTCGACGGCGGTCGCGACGGGCTCGACATCCTCCGGCGCGTCGCCATGCAGGCACCGCACTGGCTGGCACCGGGGGGACACATTCTGATCGAGACGAGCGAGGAACAATCGCCCCGTGCCCTCGAGGTCCTAGTCGGCGAAGGTCTCGCGGGTCGAGTCATCAACAACGCCGATCTGGGCGCCACGGTCGTCATCGGCACCCGAAATCCATCGCCTTAGCGGCGACCTGCGACAGTCGGGTGCTGCGGAGCCCGTACGGGCGATGCGCGGGATCCGGTTTGTCACGCCCGCGACGGGTGGGCTAGAGTTTGCATCCGTCGCCGGATACCGGATGGCACGCGGACGTAGCGCAGCTGGTAGCGCATCACCTTGCCAAGGTGAGGGTCGCGGGTTCGAATCCCGTCGTCCGCTCGCTGCGGCGGCTCGGCGGCCGAGCCGGCCCCGCGAGGGATTCCGGCGGGTTGGCCGAGTGGCTTAGGCAAGGGCCTGCAAAGCCCTGTACGCGGGTTCGATTCCCGCACCCGCCTCGGGCGATTAGCGCAGTGGTAGCGCGCTTCCCTGACACGGAAGAGGTCACTGGTTCAAACCCAGTATCGCCCACGAGCTCAGAGGCCACATTTCATCGACAGACCAGGCGTGTCTTCGTCGCTCGGTACCTATCTGCGTTTGCTACGAGCCGTCCCGACGCCGGTCGGCACAGGCAAGATCAAGTCCATGGCACCGGCTCCTGTGAACAGCACCGGCCCGCGGCTGTTGCCGGTGCACCTTTTCGGTGACCGACGTACCAGTTTGTCCTGCGAGATCGGCGATGCCTTCGATCGCCATGCCGCAATCGGACTGCTCGCCGGTACGGACACCGCGCCGAGGTACCAGTACTCCCTCGCGCCCACAGACGTAGGTGACAGCCCCGGCACCGCCTTTGGTAGGATTGTGGTAGGATTATTGCGTGACATCGAAGAAGCTCTCGATCACGCTTCCCGCCGAGCTGGCCGAGGACGTTGAACGGCTGGCTCGCGACCGTGGATTGCCTGTGTCCGCGTGGCTCGCCGAGGCGGCTGAGGAAGCGCGGCGGCATCAGGCAGCCCTCGCGGCCATCGCCGACTACGAGGCCGAGTTCGGGCGCTTCACCGATGGTGAGCTGGCAGAGGCACGAGCACGCTTGGCGCAGGCGGACGCAGTCGCCGAGAACCCTAGGCAGCGACGCTCACGCACCGATGCGGCGTAGACGGTCGGCGTCGCCGACTGCGGCCCCGATCATCTATGACGCAGGCGCGCTCGTCGCCGCCGACCGGGGGGAGCGCACGCTCTGGGCGCACTTCGCAGCTGCCGTTGCTGATCGGCGCCCCGTCGTCATTCCCTCGCCTGTGCTCACGCAAGCGTGGCGCGGGTGGCGGACCCAGACGCGGTTGGCCAAGCTACTCCGTGGCTGCCGTGTGTTGTCACCAGAGGAAACCATCGCGAAGCAGGCCGGTGTCCTGCTGGGGTTGTCAAAAACGACCGATGCCGTGGACGCGATTGTCGTGGCGACCGCAATTGCCTTGCGTGCAGCCATCGTCACCAGCGACGTCGGGAATATGACGAGGCTTGTCGATTCGGCCGACCCGGAGTTCGAGGTGGCGATCATCCGAGCCTAAGGATCCCAACCCACGCGGCTACATGGCCCGGCGGGTCCACCTGACAACTTGCGTCTCCCCACTGCTCATCGGTCTGCGCAGAATCGCGAACTGTGGAATCTCCGAGAGCCGTTGCGAGATCGACGCCCGGGGTGTGGCGAAAAGCTGTCTTGCGTCTCACATCGCGGGACAATCGATCCAAGATCGGTATCTCTCAGCACCAGAAACGATGGGTGTGGCGACCCTGCTGATTTGACGGCAATCGTGGAGCCGATTCCCAGTATGTGAACAACGTTGCGGCCTGGCACGCTGCCGGGGCTCCCGCGAGGGAGCCTTGCGCGTGCGAAAACTTGCAACAGGCTGTTAACGCGCCCGAAAGACTCACGGGTCGGCGATCACTACCGGCGTTCCAGTGCGACGGATTGCGTCGACTATGGACGGATCGGCCGTGGAATCCGTGACCAGCTCCGACACTTCGGAGAGCGCGCAGATTCGCGCCAGACAGTCCTGCCCGACCTTGGAGCCGTCGGCCACCACGATGACCCGGCTCGCGCGGCTGATCATGGCGAAGTTCGTATGCGCCTCGACTTCGTCATGGGTCGTGAGGCCACCGCGGACGCTGATGCCGTCGACACCGATCACCGCGACGCCGATGTTGAGCCCCGCGAGTACGTGGTCGGCCAGCGGTCCGACAAGTTCGTACGACTGGGTCCGGCTCACCCCGCCGGTCAGGATGAGTTTGAGGCGGGGACGAAGAGCAAGCTCGATCGCGATGTTGAGAGCATTCGTGACCACGGTCAGGTCGAAACGCTCCGCGACGAGTCGGGCGACTTCGTGCGTCGTGGTGCCGCCGGTGAAGCCAATCGTGAGGGGACCATGTGGGAGTCTGGCCGCGGCACACCGCGCGATCGCCCGCTTCTGGTCACGGTGCTGGCCTCCGCGGTAGCGCACCGGCAGCTCGTACTCGATGTTGCTGGCCACTGCTCCGCCGTGGGTACGGGCGAGCAGCTTCTGATCCTCGAGCATCTGCAGATCACGGCGGATAGTCGCGGCAGAGACCGCGAACTCGCTCGCCAGCCGACCGGCGTCGACCGAACCGTCGTGCGATAACCGGCTGAGGATCGTCGAGACCCTGTCCGCGCGCCGAAGGGTGCTCCGTGTCATCGCCTCCTCCAAGCCGGTTCGCCGCATCATAGGCGCGAACACGTGCAAGCAAAAGGCCGTTCCTGCGCGTTCGGCGTCGGCGACACCGCACGCGGGGACCACGTGGACGCAAACGTGCATCTGTGGATGTTCGTATGGGCGCGCACTGTTCCGCCGGTCGACATGGGCGCTCATAATCCTGGGCCATGAACGCCACTGCCGAAGAGGTGAACAGCCAGCCTGAGGTCTGGGAGGCTGCCGTCTCACGCGTCGCCGAGTTCCGCGATCATCTCGCTGCCCCCGGCGAACGGGTGCTCGCCATCGGCTGCGGCACGTCGGCGTACGTGGCCCAGTCCTATGCCGCGCTGCGCGAGCGCGCCGGGTTCGGCGAGACCGACGCCGCATACGCGTCAGAAACTCCGGTCGGTCGCTCGTACGACCGCGTCGTGGCCATCACGCGTTCGGGGGCGACCACGGAGATCCTGGATGCATTGGATCGCCAGCCCGTGTCGACCCGTCGCGTAGCCGTCACGGCGGCGGTTGGCGAGGCGGTCGACGCGATGGTCGACGAGCGGGTCGTGCTCGACTTCGCGGACGAGACCAGCGTGGTGCAGACCCGGTTCCCGACAACGGTGCTCGCGCTCGTCCGGGCCGCGATCGGCCACCCGTACGCTGACATGATCGCCGACGGGCGCGCCGCGGTGAGCATGCCCGAACCGGTTGATCCGACAAAGTTCGAGCACTTCGTCTTCCTCGGCACCGGATGGACGGTCGGCCTTGCCCACGAAGGCGCACTGAAGATGCGGGAGATGGCCCAGAGCTGGTCTGAGTCGTACCCCGCGATGGATTTCCGGCATGGACCGGTCGCGGCCGTCGGCTCGCAGAGTCTCGTGTGGACCTTCGGCGATGTGCCGGTGGGCGTCACCGAGACGGCCGAAGCCGCTGGCGCGTTCGTCCAGCGGGAGAATCTTGATCCGCTCGCCCAAATGGTTCTGTTGCACCGCCTTGCGCTGCGTCTCGCCGACCACCGGGGCCTCGACCCCGACCGGCCCCGACACCTGACCCGATCCGTGGTTCTCCGGCAGTCCCCTCTCCACAACCGTGAGGTGCTTCCATGACCGCCCGCCAGGATGACATCGCATTGTTCCACCAGGGATCTGTAACCAGCCGCAACCGCCGGCCGAGGTTCGTCGCCGCCATGCTCGTCGGCCTCATGCTGGGCCTCGCAGGCTGCACCGGCAACGGCGCCCCCACGACGCCCGCCAGTGAGGACGATGCGGCCGGCTACAACCCGGCCGCCAAGGTCACCATCACGTGGTGGACCGGGCAGACCGAAGACGCCGAGGCGCTAGCCGAGCAGCTCGCCAAGCAGTACCAGGGAATGCACCCGAACGTCACCATCAACGTGTCGACCGGTGCGTCCACGACCGATGACCTGCTGACCAAGTTGTCGGCGGGCTTCGTCAGCAACACCTACCCGGATATCTCCTACGCGTACGGCAGCTGGGCGACCGAGCTTGGCCGCAGCGGTAAGACCCAGAACCTCACCAGATACGTGGCCGAGCCCGCCATGGCGTGGACCGAGATTCCGGCCGCGGCCCGGGCCACCGCGCTGGTGGACGGCCGCATCATCGGCGTGCCAGCGCTCGTCGACAACCTCGGCCTCATCTACAACAAGAAGTTGTTCGACGCCGCTGGGCTTGGCTATCCCACCGATTCATGGTCGTGGGACGACTTCCGGACCGCGGCCAAGGCGTTGACGAACCCGTCCAAGAACATCTACGGCACCGCGTACTCCGTCGCCGGCAGTGAGGACACGACGTGGCACCTGTGGCCGTTGTTGTGGCAGCGGGGCGGCCGCATCCTCGACGACGCGGGCAAGCCGGCGTTCAACTCCGACGCGGGTGTAGGGGCGCTGGAGTTCCTTCGCGCGGTCGCCGTGGACGACAAGTCCATGTACCTCGACCAGACCGACGAGAAGTACGGGCCGCTGTTCCGTTCCGGCAACATCGCGATGATGATGTCCGGTCCCTGGGAGCTCTACGACCTGAAGGACAGCGGCGTCGAGTACGGGGTGACCTTCCTGCCCGGCTTCAACGGCGACCACGAGACCGTATCCGGACCGGACCTGTGGGTGCTCTTCACACACGGCGACCCGAACCGGGCCGGCGCGTCTCGCGACTTCGTCCGCTGGCTCACCAGTAAGGACATCGACGCGAAGTGGAATCTGGGCAACGGAAACCTACCCCTGCGCTCGTCCGAGGCGGGCACGCCCGAGTTCCAGGCCTACGTCAAGGACTACGCGCCCGGGGCGCAGAAGTTCTTCGACAATCTCGGCAACGCCAAACAGGCTCGGCCGACGGTCGCGGGCTACGTTGAGATGTCGCGCTACGTCGGCGAGGCCATCGCCAAGGTCCTCCAAGGCACCGCCAGTGCCAAGGACGCTCTGGACGAAGCGGCCAGGAAGTCCGCGTCCGCGCTCGCGAACCAGTAGGCCGACTGGCGAGGCTGATCGGAGCTGATGCCGTGGCCATGAAAGCTACCACCCGCGCGGCGGGGATGACCGCCGAGCGCCACGTACCACCACCCGTGGACCCGGTGGCCCGGCGCCGAGCGCGTCGCCGCCGGGCCACCCGTCGGGCCCTCACCGGCTGGGCATTCGCCGGGCCCGGCACGCTTCTCATCGTAGGGCTTGCTTTGTTTCCAGCGGTCTGGGCGTTCCTCATCTCGCGGACCCGATGGAACGGCATTGCCCCCGCCCGCGATATCGGGTGGCGGAACTACACCAACATGGCCGCGGACCCCGAGGTGTGGGACTCCGTGCGCCATACGGCCGTCCTCACCGCCCTGTTCGTGCCGTCATCGATCGGCATCGGTCTTCTGATCGCCGTCGCGATGAGCCAGAAGATCCGGCTCATCGCCTTCTACCGTACGTGCATCTTCGTGCCGTACGTCGCCTCCGCGGCGGCGACCGGCATCCTCGCCAGCTATGTATTCAATCCACAGTTCGGCAGCGTGAACGAGCTTCTGCGACGCGTGGGCATACCGCCGCAGCTCTTCCTAGAGGATCCGCACCAGGTGCTCGTCGTCATCTGTGTCATCGCGTTATGGGGGGAGATCGGGTTCACCGCGGTGATCTACCTGGCCGCGCTGCAGGACATCCCTCGCGACCTGGTCGAGGCGGCCACAGTGGACGGTGCGAACCGGGGCCAGGTGTTCCGCCACGTCACGCTTCCTGAGCTTCGACCGGTGACGGTCTTCATCGTGATCTGGCAGACCATCACCGCTCTGCAGATCTTCGACCTCGTGTACACCACGACCCGTGGCGGACCGCTCGGGGCCAGCCAGACGATTGTGTACTACGTCTACCAGTTGGCCTTCCAGACCCAGCGTTACGGTTACGGCTCGGCCGTGGCGTACGGCCTCTTCGCAGTGACCATGCTGCTGACCGTCGGAATGATTCTCTACTCACGACGAGCGAAGGTGGAGGCATTCTGATGACTCTCGCCGTCGCACGGCAGCGGGTGGCGAAACGACCGCGCCGGATGCCGTTCAGCGCATGGCACCTGCTTCTGATGCCGCTCGCGCTGGTCTTCGTTCTGCCACTGGTGCAGATGGTCGTCACGTCGTTCATGACGGCGTCGGACATCAACCGGTTTCCCCCGCGGCTCATTCCAACGACTCTGACGCTGAACGGCTACGTCGGATTGTTTCAGGAGTCGCATATTCTCCGCTGGTTCCTGAACACGGTCATCGTCGCCACTGTCTCCATAATCGGTCACCTCGTTCTGTGCTCCCTCGCCGGTTACGGCTTCGCGCGACTGAGCTTCCCCGGGCGCACCTTCGGCTTCTTCGCCATCGTGGCCACGGTCATGGTGCCGACCCAGCTGCTAATGATCCCGACGTTTCTCATGTTCAGTCGAATCGGTATCGTCGACACGCTGGCGGCGGCTTTCGTGCCGTGGCTCGCATCGGCCTTCGGTATCTTCCTCATGCGGCAGTTCTTCCTGTCGCTGCCGAAGGAGTTGGAGGAGGCGGCCACATTGGACGGTTGTGGCAGTCTCGGGACGTTTCTGCGCATCGTGCTGCCCTTGGCGAAGCCGGCGCTAGCGACGCTGGCCATCTTTACGCTGCTCGGATCGTGGAACGACCTGATCTGGCCGCTCGTGGCGATCAGTGACGAAAACGCCTATACGCTGCAGGTCGGGCTCACCACGTTCCAGGGCACCCGACGAACCGAGTTCGAGCTCCTTATGGCCGGTAACGTGGTCGCCACGTTGCCGCTGATCGCCGGTTTCGTCTTCGCCCAACGGTGGTTCGTCGCGTCGATGTCATTCACAGGTGTCAAGAGATGATCCTTACCGTCACGCTCAATCCGGCGCTCGATGTCACCTATCGCGTCGACGCGGTGGTACCCGGCACGACGCATCGGGTCCGGGAGGTCGAAATCTGCCCCGGCGGCAAAGGCGTCAACGTGGCGCGCGTACTGGGCGCACTCGGCGCCCGGGCGCGGGCAACCGGCCTCATCGGCGGATCAACCGGACAGCAGATCGTCGCGGCCTTGACCGACTCCGACGTGCAGGCGTCGTTCGTACCTATCGCGGCCGAGTCACGCCGCACCGTCGTCGTGGTCGACTCGACGGCCGCCACCGGATTCTGGGAGGCTGGGCCGACGGTCAGCGACGCCGAATGGCGGGCATTCCGATCCACGTACACCGATCTGCTCAGCGCCTCCAGCGTCGTCGTGCTCTCCGGAAGCCTGCCTCCGGGCGTGCCCGACGACGCGTATGCGCAGCTGACGACGATGGCGAGGGCGGCCGGAGCGAAGGTGGTCGTCGACGCCGATGGCGTGGCACTCCAGGCTGCCGTTCGGGCCGGTCCGGAGGTCGTGAAGCCCAATCGGACCGAGCTCAGCTTGGCCACCGGCCACGACGTGTCCAATCCGTATGATGCGGTGAAGGCCGCGCGCCTGCTGCGTCGTTGTCTGAACACCGCCGTCGTTGCCACCCTTGACGCCGACGGCATGGTCGCGTCCACAGTGGATGGGGAGTGGCGCGCGAAGCTGCCTGAGAGGGTCGTCGGTAACCCGACCGGCGCCGGCGACGCCTGTGCGGCCGCGCTCGCCCTGGGGTTGCTGCAGGCGCGACCGTGGGCGGAGCTGATCGTGGATGCGGTGGCGTACTCGGCCGCGGCCGCCGCCACGACGACAGCCGGAACGATCGATCCTGACCGTGCGCGGGGCCTGCGCGCCAGCGTCGTGGTGGAGGAGATCTGATGACCAACGCACGCACCGCGGACCTCGTCGACCGGGCGGTGAAGCACGGTCATGGCGTGGTCGCCTTCAACGTGATCTCCCTCGAGCACGCCGAAGCCATTGTCGAGGGTGCCGAGCGGGTCGGTGAGCCGGTGATCCTGCAGGTGAGCGAGAACGCGGTTCGCTTCCATCACGGCCGAGTGCGTCCGCTGGCCGCCGCACTGCGCGCCATCGCTGCCGAGTCCGTCATCGCGGTGGCGATCCACCTCGACCACGTCGAGTCCACCGATCTGCTGCAGCAGGCGCCGGGCTGCGGCTTCAGCTCGGTGATGTTCGACGCGTCGAGCCGGCCGTACGCCGACAACGCCGCCGCGAGCGCTGATGCGGCCGACTTCGCCCACGCTCACGGACTCTGGATCGAGAGTGAGCTGGGCACGGTCGGCGGCAAGGACGGCCGCGCCGTCTCGGCGCACGCGGCCGGTGCGCGCACCGACCCGGCGCAGGCCGCGACATTCCTTCAGTCGACCGGGGTCGACGCGCTTGCCGTCGCGATCGGCTCCTCGCACAAGATGGTCACCCGCGACGCCGGCCTCGACCACGACCTTCTCAGGGCGCTGCGCGAATCGGTGGCAGTACCGCTGGTGCTGCACGGCTCCTCCGGTGTCGGCGACGCCGAGTTATGCCGAGCCGTGGCTGGCGGCATCGTCAAAGTCAATATTGGAACCGCACTCAACACCGCCTACACCGCTGCCATCCGGGGCGTTCTCGACTCAGATCCGACCATTGTGGATCCCCGGCGATACGCCGGGCCGGGACGCGATGCCATGGCGACCACCGCGGCGCATTTCCTGAGCCTGCTCGGCCCGGGGCGGACTCGGATCGAGCAGGAGGTGAGCCCCGATGGTCTCGATCACGTTGTTGGGCGCCGGTAGCGTCGAGTTCACCCGCGAGCTGTTGACGGGGATTCTCGGGTTCCCGGAACTCGCCGGAGTGCGGATCGTTCTGCACGACATCGACCCGGAGCGGCTCGATACCGCCGAGGCCATCGCCCGCCGGATCGCCCACCAGGTCGGGGCCAAACCTGAGATCGTCGCGTCGGCGGATCGGCGGGCCGCGCTCGCGGGAGCGGCCTACGTCATCAACGCGATCCAGGTCGGCGGCTACGCGGCGACCCGGCGCGACTTTGACATCCCGGCCCGCTACGGCCTCCGCCAGACCATCGCCGACACCATCGGCGTCGGTGGCATCTTCCGGGCGCTCCGTACATTCCCCGTGCTCGCGGGCATCGCCGACGACATGACGGAACTCTGCCCGGATGCCTGGCTCTTGAACTACACGAACCCGATGGCGATGAACGTCACCTATCTCGCCGAGATCGTCCCGCAGCTGAAGGTTCTTGGGCTGTGCCACTCGGTCTACTGGACCGTACGGGGACTCTGCGACATCGTCGCCGTGCCGATCGACGAGGTCACATATCACAGCGCGGGCGTGAACCATCAGGCATGGATCCTTCGCTGGGAGCTGGGCGGTGTCGACCTCTACCCGGCGCTCGACCGGGCCATCGCGGCGGATCCCAACCTTCGACGCCGGGTCCGGGTCGACATGTACCGCCGCCTTGGGTACTACCCGACGGAGACGAGCGAGCACTCGGCGGAGTACGTCCCATGGTACCTCCACAACGAAACGGAGATCGGACGGCTGCGGATTCCGGTCGGCGACTATCTGCGCGTCAGCGAGCAGAACCTGGCCGAGTACGCGGCGATGCGCGCCATGGCGTTGGGTGGTGAGGATCTGCCGCTCGAGACCGAGGTTACCGAGTACGCCCCCCAGATCATCTACAGCCTGGAGACCGGAACGCCGACCGAGATCATCGTCAACGTCGCGAACAACGGACTGATCCCAAACCTGCCGGCCGGATTCGCGGTCGAGGTTCCGGCCACCGTGGGACCGTCCACTGTGGTGCCACACGTCGTCGCCGATCTGCCACCCCAGTGCGTCGCCGTCAATCGGCCCTACGTGAGCGTTGGCCAGCTGACCGTCGCCGCGGCCGTTCGGGGTGACCCGCTGCTCATCCGCCAAGCAGCCATGGTCGACCCGAATACAGCCGCGTCGCTGACGGTCGACGCCATCTGGGATCTCTGCAATGATCTCGTCGGCGCGCACGGGAACCTGCTGCCCGAGCCCCTTCGTACGACCGTTTCGCTGAGATAGGAAGACGTGTCTGGATTCGACCTCGTGGTGGTCGGCGACGCCAACCCCGATGTCGTGGTGCGCGGGGCGCCGCGCCTGCTGCCGTACGGTCAACGCGAGCGGCTCGTCGACTCCGGTGACCTCGTGCTCGGCGGTTCCGGGGCGATCACCGCGTGCGGCGCCGCGCGCCTCGGCCTGCGTACGGCATTCGTCGGCCGGGTCGGGGCGGACGCAGCTGGTGACTTCGCCCTCGCCGCGATGGCACGCCGAGGCGTTGACGTGCGCGCATGCGTGGTCGATCACGAGCACCCGACCGCGCTCACGGTGGTGCTGGTCGACGGCGTCGACCGATCGATTCTCACTGCTCCCGGTTGCCTTCCGTTCTCGAGCCTCGACGACCTCGATCATGATCTCGTTGCCACCGCGCGCCATGTGCATGTGAGCTCGTATTTCCTTCAGCCACGACTGACCGCCACCCTGCCGGCATGGTTCGCGGCCCTGCGAGAGGCCGGGATCGGCACGTCGATGGACACCAACGACGACCCTTCCGGCGCCTGGGACTCCGCGGTGCGGAACTCCATCGCTCACACGGATGTGATCCTGCCGAACGAGGAGGAGGCCATCGCCCTTGTCGGGTGCGAACCTGGCGACCTCGCCGAAGCCTGCCGGCGGCTTGCGACGATGTCGCGACTGCCGGTGGTGAAGCGTGGCGCGAATGGCGGTTGGGCATGGCGCGATGGGCGCGCCGTGAGCGTGCCAGGCCTGCCGGTGGAGCCGGTGGACACGGTCGGGGCCGGGGACAGCTTCAACGCCGGCTTCATCGCCGGTCTCCTGTCTGGCCTGGGCGACGTCGGAGCCCTCCGCCTCGCCACGGCCTGCGGCTCGCTCTCGACGCTGGCCGCCGGAGGTACCGCCGGCCAGCCGACCCTGGGCGAGGCGATGGCGGCGACGGCGGCGATGGCCCCGTGAACCAACTCCGCGAACTTCCGCTGCACCGCTACGCCCCGGTTCCCGCGATCCGCCGGCGCGAAACGACGGTGGCCCGGCCCGCCTTCCCGGCCATCGACGTCCATAATCATCTTGGCCGATGGCTGGGCAGCGGCGAGTGGCTGGTGGCCGATGTTGATGCACTGCTCGACCTGATGGACGAGGTCGGCGTCGCGTGCATCGTGAACCTGGACGGTCGATGGGATGACGAGCTGGCGGCCAACGTGGAGCGCTACGACAAGATCCGACCCGATCGCTTCGTGACGTTCTGCCATCTCGACTGGAACGTGCTGCGCGAACCGCGGCCGACCGAGGCCCTCGTCACCAGCCTGCACAGGTCTCGGGCCGCCGGCGCGCGTGGGCTGAAGGTGTGGAAGGACCTCGGCCTCGGCGTCGTCGACGCTCGCGGTGAACGAGTGCTGCCTGATGACCCTCGGCTGGCTGACGTCTTCCTGACGGCCGGCGCATTGGGATTGCCGGTGCTCATCCACACCGCTGACCCGCGCGCGTTCTTCGAGCCGTTGGACCGGCACAATGAGCGGCTCGAGGAGCTGCTTGCGAACCCTGATTGGTGGTTCGGCGGCCCGGGCTACCCGACATTCGACCGGCTGTTGGCTGCGCTCGAAGCCGTGGTCGCCGCGACGCCCGGCACGACGTTCATCGGTGCGCACGTCGGCTGCGCCGCGGAGGACCTGGCCTGGGTGGCGCGTATCCTCGCCACATATCCCAACTTCTATGTGGACCTCGCCGGTCGACTCGGCGAACTCGGCCGGCAACCTCGCGCCACGCGCCGTTTGATCGAGACCTTTCCCAGCCGGGTTCTCTTTGGTTCGGACGGCTTCCCTCCCAGTCGAGAGGTCTACCAAACCTATTGGCGCTTTCTGGAGACCGAAGACGAGTGCTTCCCATACGCACCCGGCTGCGAGATCCCACCACAGGGGCGGTGGGAGATCTCCGCCGTCGGACTGCCCGCAGCGAAACTGCGTCAGGTCTACTGCGACAACGCGCGACGGCTGCTTCGGCTCTGATCTGGGGTGGGGTCGCCGAGCTTCAGCCGAGGATCAGGTACACGGAGTCCACGGAAGGTCGAACAGGTCGACCGTCTTGAGCATGGAGCTGATCAGGAAGGTCGCGGCTTGTGAGCACTTGAGCGACTTGTACTCGACGTTGAACACCGCCTTACCGGCGGCCGTCCACCCAGCCAAGCCGGGTGGCGGGTAGTCGCACTCCCGGTACTGGAAGCACTGCTCGTTGATCGCGAAGTCGAACCACGGTTTAAGCTCGTTGGCTTGACCCAGATCGTTCTTCAATGCGACTGTGAGGCCCTTGCTGTGGGCTAAGTTGGCGAGCGCCGTGTTGAAGAGCAGCTGCGTATCCGAGCTGATCGACAGGCCGGTCTTATTCTGATAGGCGTCGACGTTGTCAAACTCAACCGCGTCGAACCCGTTGGCCTTGCAACGGTCGACGCGCTGCCCGACCTGACCCAGAACGAAGTCGCGCTGGCCCAGGTTGTTGTTGATATTCAGCCATCGTTCATTTCGGAAACCGCCAACCGCCTTGCCGAACAATGCGCCGCCGGTCTGGTCGTTGAACGCCACATAGTTCGGGTAGTCGGGCCGGAAACTCTCGGCGGTACCCGCGTCGACATAGCAGATCGCGTGCGCCCCGTTGGAGTGGATCGCGGCGACAGCGGCGCCATTCTCCTGGGTGATCGTACCGCCCGTGCAGAACCCGTCCGTCTGGAAGTCGATGTCGAACACCTGCGGATGTACGGGGTTACCGCCGCCTGCGGGTACGGCCGTGATACCGACGTTGATGCCACCGGTGCTGGCGAAGTTGCAGCCCTGGCTGGCGTGTGAACCCTGAAGCTGATACTGCCAGCGAAGTCCGACCGCGGGGGTCCAGCACCCACCCGCACCCGTGTTGCAGGCCACCGGTGGCGCGCAGCCCGCGGTCGCGCACGAGGCGGCTGCCGCGGGAGCGTAGGCCAGAATCGCGATCACGACAGCCGATCCGAGCAACAGCGTGGTCAGGGCGGCACCGAGTCGTTTCATGACGGGCTCCTTCTCCGCGGCCCATTTGGGCGAAGCATGCGCCACAGCGCGGGTACTGTCAAAGAAGTGTGCATCGAAGATTGCGCGTTCGTGCCCACTGTCGAGCGGGCTAGCGGGCGGCTGTGTCACTCGGAGTCCACTATGGCGGACCTGAGGCTCCCCAGCCGCGAGCCGAAGCCCACATCCACTCAGTGAATCCCGGTGCGGTCACGACGACACCAGTACGACGATGAGCGTGCGCGGCCCGTGCACGCCCTCGACCCGCTGCAGTTCGATGTCGCTGGTCGCCGACGGCCCGCTGATGAACGTGAGCGGTCGCCGTGGGTCGAGTCGGGCCAGCAGCTCCGGTATCGTCTGCACGACCTGTGTCGCCTCGACCACACATATGTGCCGGTCGGGGATGAGGCTGACCGCCGGTCGCCCCTGGCCGGAGCCCCCGTCGAGTACGATCGTTCCCGTCTCCGCGGCCGCGGCCGCGCACGTGGTCAGCGCGGTGTCGAAGCGGTTCAGTTCCATTGTGGGCAGTCCCTCGTCGACGGTGGCCCCGTCGACCGGCCACGGCAGTCCACGGGGCACCACGATCCGACCACTCTCCCCGGCCGCGGCGGCGAGCACCGTGGTCACCGTGTCCACTGTGGCCGGACGTACGGTTGCCTTGTAGTCCTCCAGGCGCTCGACGAACGGTGCCAGTAGGTCAGCCGACCCGGCGACGTGCTCGCCCGAACGCCGATAGCCGCGCGGTACGTCGTCGCTTCGACGGGATGGGCCCAGCGCAGCGCGGATCCGACCGAGGATCTCCTCCTTCGCGGTGGTATCTCCCTCGCCACCATTCGTGGAAGGTCTGCGGCGGCGGCAGCGGAGCGCCCCGTACGGTCGTCCAGCGGGACCCGGGAAGCGTGGTGATCCGGCCCTTGCGCCGCCATAGCGGACGGGCGAGCCGCGCCGCGCGGGTGGCCGCCCGGAACCGGCGGGGTGATGACATCACCCGGCCAAGTGTGCCGCATCGCCATCCGCTCGGGGGCGAGTCGCCGGCCCTCCTGGATGTGCCTGGCCCGCAGAAGTACGCCCCAACCTCCACGACGCCGAGGACGTCCACGAGGAACTCGCTCAGTTCGTACGTGTGGGCCGCCACGGTCTCCGCCCGTGCGGCCAGCGGGGCGTCACCGAACCGCCGGGCCACCATCGCGTGCTGGTGGCGGACGGAGCCCACGCACGAGCCGGACGGTACGACAACGGCGTCGAACCCGTCGAAGACCTCCACATGATGGCGCACCAGCGGCACCGCCGCGCCCAGGTAGCCGGTGTTGATGTGCATCTGACCGCAGCACGTCTGTCCAAAGGGGAACGCCACCTCGTGACCCAGCCTTTCGAGGAGCCGCACGGTGGACACTCCCACTGCTGGGAACAGGGCGTCGGCCAGACAGGTGATGAAGAGGGCGACGCGCATCTGGCTCACCTATCCGGCCGGCGACGCGGCGCCATGCCGGTGTCGGAGTCGACATCGTCGGGGCCGATGTCTCTGATGCTCGCGGTCGCCAGCTGCCGTTCGTGCTCCTCACTCCGTCACGCGACGCGTCGTCACGATAATGTCACGAGCCAGGTCGGCGCGTCGTACGGTGAGCTGGTGAGGAGCGACCCAGTGGACGTGCTCGTGGTGGGGGCCGGACCGACCGGCCTGACAATGGCGGCCGAGATTGCCGCGCATGGCGGACGGCCGCGCGTGATCGACCGCGCGAAGGACCGGGTGCACGAGTCCCGAGCCCTGGCGCTACAGCCCCGTACGCTCGAGGTCCTCAGTGGACTCGGCGTCACGAGGTTGCTGGTCGAACAGGGCAACCCGACCATGCGCCTGTGCCTGCACACCGGGCGCAGGGATGTGTCGGTGCCACTCTTCGACCTCGGTCTCGCCGACACTGCCTACCCGTTCCTGCTGTTCCTGTCGCAGGCCGAGACCGAGCGCGTCCTCGTTGAACATCTTGCGAGTGTCGGGATATCCGTCGAGCGCGAGGTCGAGCTCACTGGCCTGCACTCCGGTGACGAACTGGTCAACGCCCAGCTGCGCCACAGCGGTGATCGTACCGAGGTTGTGACCGCACGCTATGTCGTGGGCTGCGATGGCGCGCGCAGCGCGGTCCGAACCGCGGCGAGGATCGGGTTCGTCGGCAGCTCCTATCCGCAGACGTTCGTGCTGGCCGATGCCGAAGCCGAGGGCATCGCACCGGATTCGGCACACGCGTTCCTGGCCGAGCGAGGGATACTGCTCTTCTTCCCGCTCGGGTCACCGGCGACGTGGCGGTTGCTTCTCATGCGTCCGCCGGAGGACCCCACCCCGCCCGACGCGCCGGTCACCCTCGACGAGGTCCAGGCTCTCACCGACGCTTACACCGGTGGCACGGTACAGCTGCGCGATCCGGACTGGATGACCAATTTCCGCTTGCATCACCGTGCCGCGACCCACTACCGCTCCGGGCGCATCTTCCTTGCCGGAGATGCCGCCCACATCCACAGTCCGGCGGGTGGCCAGGGCATGAACACCGGCATCCAGGATGCGGTCAACCTCGGCTGGAAGCTCGCACATGCGCTCCGCGGCCTGGTCGACCCGGCGGTTCTGAGCACGTATGAACCGGAGCGCGCGCCGGTCGGCGCGATGGTGCTGCGGTTCACCGACCGCGCCTTCACCATCGCGACGTCGACCAACGCGTTCGTACGGTTCGCCCGCGTACGCATCGCGCCGATGCTGATCCGAGGCGCGCTCGCGCCGAGGCGACTGCGGGCGTATGCCTTCCGCACCGTGTCAGAGCTCGCGATTCGCTATCGAGGAAGCGCCCTGTCGGTCGACGGCCCTGGCTCCCCGCGGCGTGGTCCGCGCGCCGGTGACCGGCTGCCGGACGCACCAGTGCTCCTCGATGGACGGCTGTCGAGCCTGCACGCGGTCGTATCGCTGCCCGGTTGGCATCTGCTGCGATGCGGCCCGGCCAACGTCTGGACCGCAGGAGTGTTCGCTGACAGCTATGCCGCTGTCGTCGGTGTGCATCACCTGTCCGCCGCCGACGGTCCAGGAACGCTGTCCGATGTCGACGGTGAGGCGCTGCGCCGCCTCGGCCTCACCGCGAACGACATCGCCCAGTTCCTGATCCGGCCCGACGGCCACATCGGCTACCGGGGCGGACCAGACATGGTGGGCCTGACCCGATACCTGCATCACTGGCTCGGACCAGCCGAGGCTCGAGCCTGATCGCTCATGCGCTATGTCGCCTGCGCCGGACTGGGCTGCGGAAGTACGCGCGCAAGCGGGCGTGGCAGCCACCAGTTCGCCCGGCCGAGCAACTCCATCAAGGACGGAACCAGCACCATCCGGACGATGGTCGCGTCGAGCAGGACCGCGACGCCGAGGCCGAGGCCGAACTGCTTCACCGCGACTTCCGGTGTGGCGAGCACCGATAGGAAGACGGCGACCATGATCGCGGCCGCGGCCGTGATGATCCGGGCGGTGTGAGCCAGGCCCTGAGCGACCGCCTCCGCCGTGGGAGCGCCGTTGTCGTACTCCTCCCGGATCCGCGAGATCAGGAATACCTCGTAGTCCGTTGAGAGTCCGAACAGGATCGGGAAGATGAACAGCGGTACCCAGGTCGTGATGGGCATAGCCGCCGGGAAGCCCAGCTGCGGCCCGAGCCATCCCCATTGGACGATCGCGGTGAGCACCCCGTACGCCGCACCGGTCGACAGCAGCGTCATCAGAGCCGCCTTGAGCGCGATGGTCACCGACCGCACGAGGACCACGAGCAGGATCAACGAGATCCCGATCACGACGGCGACCAACCACGGCAGCCGTACACCGACCTCGTCAGCGAAGTCGACGATACCCGCGTTGGGGCCACCCACGTGCACCGTGACGTCGGTGCCCGCGATCGCGGTCGGCACAACGGAGTTGCGCAGTTCGTGCACGAGATCGGTCGTGGCCGCGTCATGCAGACCCGTGGTCGGGTACGCGACGAACAGGGCGGCCTGCCGGTCGGCGCTGACCTGGACCGGCGTGACGGCGGCGATGCCTGGCGTCCCGCGAACATCGGTGGCGACCCGGTCGAGCTCTCCCGCCGCGGCCGTACCGTTCGCGACGACGACCAGCGGCGCATTGAACCCTGGCCCGAAACCGTTGACGAGGATCTGCTGCGCCGTGTAACCCGACGTATCGTGTGGCTCGGTGCTGTTGTCCTCGAAGCTCAGCCGCATGGACAACGCCGGTGCGGCGAGCACGAGCATCACGAGTGCCCCGACCACCAACCCGGTCACTGGTCGGCGTTGGACCGCACGCGCCCACCGTTCCGCCGTCGGTGACCGGGCGGCCGTGCGCCCGAGGTACGGCAACCGCAGGCGGTCGATGCCCCGCCCGGCGAAACCGAGCAATGCCGGCAGGAGCGTGAGAGCGCTGACCATCGTCGCAGCCACGGTGACGCAGGCGGCGACGGCGGTGGCGTTGAGCAGCGGTTGAGCCATGACGAACAGGCCGAGTATCGCGACCACGACGGTCGCGCCGGCGAAGAGCACCGAGCGGCCGGCGGTCGCCAACGCCGTCACGACGGCGTCCTCGGGGTCGGCGCCACGACTGAGTTCCTCCCGGTACCGCGTGACGATCAGTAATGCGTAGTCGATCCCCACACCGAGCCCGAGTAGCGTCGACACGATGGGGCTGAACGAGGGCGCGGGAATCACGTGTCCAATCAGGAATATCAGCGCCAGACCTGACGCGATCCCCAGCAGCGCCGCCGCCATGGTCAATCCCATCGCGAGGAGCGAACCGAACGCAATGAGGATGATGACTATCGCGGCCACACCACCGATTCCGTCTGCCGCTCCCCCGTACGGTGTCTCGACGGCAACGACGTCTGCACCGGCCACCGCGACCGTCACACCATTGCTGGTCACGGCCTTCGCCTTGGCTATGAGGTCCTCGATGTCGGCGACCGGAACCTGGGGCTGGTCAGATTGTACGATTGCGAAGCCGGTCCGGCCGTCGGCGCTGATCTGTCCCGGCCGATCGTACGGTGATGCGACGCCCGCGATGTGGGGCAGTGTCGATGCCTCCCCGAGTACGCCTTCGACGCGTTGCCGGGCATCCGGCGACATCACGCCCTGGTCAGCGTGGACGGCGATGGTCAGTGAACTTCCGTTGCTCGACGGGAAGTGGTCAGTGATGACGTGCTGCGCCAAGGCCGAATCGGACGAGCCGCCGGCGAAGTTGTTGTCGGGCGGGGCGGCGAACCGGATCGCGATGTACAGAAGGGCGGCGGCACCGATCACCCAGGCCGCGACGACCAGACGCCTGTTGCGGTAACAGAATCTGGCCAGTTGCGCCTGTGCCGTGGAGCGCTCCACCATGGCTCGCCTCCGCCTTTTGGGTGGGTAGTGGCCGCGGCGTAGCCTACCAACAGGTCTCGTATCACGCCGAGCCGTGTTCGTCGGCGCTAGGCTGCCGACATACGGATGTGTCGAATGGGGTGATGGTTCTGTCCAGCAATCAGTCTTCGATAGGCCCCGCCGTACTCAACCGGCGCGCCAGGGGCCAGGTCATCATGCTCTCGGTGTCGTTCCTTCTGGGAATGGCCGTGAATCTCATCGGACTGCCGTCGGAGAACTCCGGCGCCGGCAAGGCGACAACCGCGACCCTTCTCGGCCTGCACATCCTGATATCGGTTGGGCTTCTGGTCGGCGCTGCGCTCTGCATCTGGCGATCCGGACCGCTGGACCCGCCGACGAGGAACCAGGCCTGGGCGGGCGGCGCGCTGATCGTGATCACGATCGTGGCCGGCGTTCTCACCCTGGCGACCGAGAGCGACTGGTGGTCGTACCTGATGGCGGTGGGCTTCATCGGCTCGTTCATCGTGTACGGCGGCCTACTGCTGCGCACACGACCGTAGACGGTGGTCTTCACCATCGTCCATAGTGGATGGCGTCATCGAACGGTCGGCGATTCGGTTTGATGATCGGACGCAGCGGCCGGTCGGCTGGGTATCCCACACCGACCATGAACGCGACCTGATGATCCTCCGGAATGCCCAGGATCGCACGTGCCCGGCTCTGGTCGCCCACCGAAGCGTGGCCGGTTCCGATGCCCAGGTCCGCGGCGGCCACCATGATCGCATATGTGGCCTGCCCAAGATCGTACTGGTCGAGGAGACTGTCGCGCTCGGTGGCTGGTTCGGGCACGACCAGCACGATCGCCGCCGCGGCGCCGGCGATATGCCGAGCGCCCTGCCAGACCGTGGCGAGCTCCGCCAGCTGATCGCGGTCGGTGACAACGACGAAGTCCCGGTGCTGCCGGTTGGACGCTGACGGCGACCGCCAGCCGGCTTCCACCATCCGATTCAGATCACCGGCCGACACCGTCTCGTCGGTGTAATCGCGGACGTTGCGGCGGGCTCGGATCGCGTCCCAGGTCTCCATGACGGCTCCCATCTGTGGCGAGGTAGGGCATGTGCGGTGTCATTGTCCTCGGCACGAGTATGAAACGGTGGTCGGGCGAGCAATTGGACGGGAGTCTCCGTGTCGCGAGACCGACCGCGCCGGTCCTGCGTCTAGTCCATATTGGACTGTGCCCGGCCAGTTGGAACCGAGCCGACCGCCGCTGCCAGCCGTGCGTCGATCGTGGCGCTGAGTACTTGTGGCACCGGGTCCAACGACGCGCCCTCGGGCTGCCCGCCATGCGCCGCCGCCGATACCGCAAGGTTTGCCTTGCGGGCCACGTCGTGCCATGCGTCGCCGCCGAGCAGGCCGGCGTCGGCCACGTGCTCGACACTGAGGACCGAACCACCCAATGCGGCTGCGTAGTCCCGGCCCTTGAGCAGAGCGGCGTGGATGGCGTCGGCCCGCACGAGCGCCCAAGCCGGGTTGTCGTCGTCAACCGACCACTGGACGGACAGTACATTCACCGTGTCGTGTTCGGTGATGGTGGCCTCGAGACGGCCCAGCAGGGTGAAGTCACGCACGTTGATCAGCAGAACGACTGACGCCAGGTGACGGCCGGTCGGGCCATGAACACCCGTGACCTTGTCATGGGAATGTTCCTCACTTGTCTGTATCGACTGCGTTGACCAGGTCAATGGAGCCCGTATGGTCTCCGCCGTGAGAACCTCGCCGCTGAGATCAGCCAAGGCTGCCGTGATCTCAGCCAGAGCGCCTGCCACGTCCGATGCTGCGGCACGTTTGATATCGCCCGTTGCGGAGACGTACAAGACGATGGTCGCTTGGTCCGCGGCGACAATGCGCCGAGCCTCGCCACGAACCGAGAGCATTGTGTGCGTATCAGCATCCGTCATTCATGGATCGTAGGACCCAGCGTGTCCTCGTTTCCATACAGTTCTTCAGTCCGACTGCGCGGTTGTACGGAAAAGATCGAGCGAGGGCAGCACCACGAGTCGCCTCCCCCGGCGGTCGGTTGCCTGCCACGCTGCCTCGATCTGGCTCAGCGGAACCTTCTCGATGTCAAAGGTCAGCAAACCGTCTCTGGCCCATTCGACGACCTGGTGGTAAGCGTCTGCGATGGTGGCCGCGTCGAACCCCTTCGCCGCTCCATAGATTTCGACTCCCGAGGTCCGCAGGCTCGCGGCGGCGACCGCAATAGTCGCACCGCCGGATTCGCCGACTTGAACCAGCCTGGTCGGCTTCGAGAGCGCGAAGGCGTCCGGGACAAGGGATCTCAGGAGGATTTCGGTGGGCCTGCCCCACAGAAAGTCGAGGACGACGTCGTATCCATCGCCCTTTGCCTCCGTGAACGCCCGGCGCAGCTGATCATCCGGAACCGCGGTGTTGATCGCTGTGTCTGCGCCCAGGGCAAGAACTTCTCCGAGCGCGGTGTCGTCCCGGCCGGTGGCCACAATCCGTCCCGCGCCGAGGAGTCGAGCCACCTTCACGGCCAGGCGCCCCGCAACCCCGGTCGCACCCTGGATCAGAACCGTCTCGCCGGGAACGAAGCCGGCAGCGGACCGGATCGACATGGCGGGCACGGCGGAGGCGAGAACGACCGCGTCCGCGGGATCGATGCCGTCGGGAATCGGAACGACGCTGCCGCCGCTGACGACGGTCTTTTCGGCGAGCGCGCCGTAGGGTGCCCTCGTGTTGCCGAACCCGACCAGCGTACCGTCCGGCATTGATCCGACCCCGTCGAAGCCGGGGATCGCCGGCAACTGCGCCACATACCGCTGGCTTGCGAAGTGCTGGCCGGCGGCGATCATCTTGTCGACGTTCTCGACCGCGACCGCGACGACGTCGATGACGACCTCACCATCGCCGGCGACGGGGTCGGGGAAGTCTTCGTACCTCGGGGTGCCTCCCACCTCGTGCAACACGGCTGCCTTCATATCGACCTCTCTTCCCTAACAGCGTTAGAGCCACTCTAACACTGATAGAGTCGGAGTGTTAGGGGGTGGGCTTGTGCCACTGACCAGGGAGCGGATCATCACGGAAGCTGTCGCGCTGCTGGACGAGAGCGGTCTGGAGGGTGTGACGCTTCGTCGGCTTGCCCAGCGGCTCGGCGTTCAGGCGCCGACCCTGTACTGGCACATCCGCAACAAGGCGGCACTCGTGACCGCCATCGCCGAGGCGATCCTGGAGCAGGAGTTCACCAAGCTGGAGCCGCCCAATCCGGGCGAGCGGTGGCAAGACTGGCTGATCGGCATCGCCGAGCGCCTTCGCCGCGCCCTGCTCGCCCACCGCGACGGCGCGCGCGTTGTGTCCGCGGCTCAACTCTCGATGACAATGGCAGCCATCTCAGAACTGGCGATGCGAGCGCTGGTCGAGAGGAGAATACCTCTTCGAAAGGCTCGCCTTACGGTTCTCGTAGTCGAACGATTCACCATCGGACATGTTCTCGAGGAACAATCTCCTCGGCCGGACGAGGACGCCCTCGTCGACTTCGATATGGACGCGTTCGCGAACCGTCACCCCACCATCGTTGCCGGTATTACCGAATACTTCCAGCCGGGACGGACCGTGGACGACCTCTTTCGGGACAGCCTTGAGCTGATTTTGAAATGACGATGCCCGTAACTGCTGCTGACGTGCTACGCATCGGGGCTGTCCCACGGGTACCGCATCGCCTTGAGCCGCTGGACGTGAGCCAGGTGTCGGCGCTGGCCTTCGGAGTCTCCGCGCGCTGCAGCCTCATCAGCCCAGCCCTGTATCTCGGCGATGCGCTCCTCGTGTTCGGCGACAAGCGCATTTCGAAGTGCTTCGATGTGCGGGTCAGCAATCGCCATGATCACCCTCCCAACCGCTCGTCAGGACGACCCAGTTCGTATCTGCTGTCTTCGATCCGAGCACGATAGAACGGCTGATGCTCGTCGGGCGCGCCTCTGGACGCCATGTCCATGATCGTTTCCGTACGGATCGCGAGCCAGACTGCCTGCTGTGGAATCACGAATCCGGGTCCCTAGGAGATGTCGAGGGCGGGCGGATCGGGTACGGCGAACGCCTGTCGATCCCACATGCCGGGATGAGCGGGCGACGATCGGTGTTTTAGTACAA
Organism: Actinomycetota bacterium; assembly: GCA_046728155.1. Classification (GTDB taxonomy): domain Bacteria; phylum Actinomycetota; class Actinomycetes; order Mycobacteriales; family Micromonosporaceae; genus CAWDLX01. The sequence continues at coordinate 27,430 of JBKPDY010000012.1, read as the reverse complement.
GACGCGACGCGGGGCGCCGCCTTTGGTGCGGTAGCGGCGATCTTGCCGCCGAATCCCGTTATGTGTACCTGATCTCCACGCCTACGCCCGCCGCGTCCAAGGTATGCCCCTGTCTCGCGGCTCATAACATGATATACCAGACATCGTGCCGAGTCCATGCCGTTGGCGGCATGGCCCACCGGGCGTGCGTAGGGTGGACACGACCAACAGCCGGGACAGGGTCGCCACGCCGATGACTTTTCGGCCAGCAGCAGGTCTCAGTCGGCATCAGCTAGCGACGACGCGAGGAGTACACCGTGACCGCCACCGATTGGACAAGCGACACCAAGGGCACCGGCCAGTACGTCGAGGTCAATGGCATCAACCTGTACGTCGAGACCCACGGCGCAGGGCGCCCGCTGATCCTGCTGCACGGCGGACTCGGCTCGGGCGAGATGTTCGGCCCGATCCTTCCCGCGCTCGCCGAGCACCGTCAGGTCATCGCCCCTGACTTGCAGGGGCACGGCCGGACCGCGGACATCGATCGACCGATCGACGTGCGGCTCATGGCCGACGACATCGCTGCGCTGATCGATCACCTCGGGCTGACCAAGCCAGACGTGGTGGGCTACTCGCTCGGCGGTGGGGTGGCATTGCATACCGCGGCCAAGTACCCAGGCAAGGTCGGCCGGCTCGTGGCCGCCTCGGCGAACATCCGCCGCGACGCGATCTATCCGGAGATGCTCGAGCAGCAGGGGCAGGTGGGCGCGGCCGCGGCCGAGTTCATGAAGGACACCCCGATGTATCAGCTCTACCACCGGGTCGCGCCACGCCCCGAGGACTTTCCGCGGCTGCTGGACAAGATCGGTGAGTCGATGTCGAAGGACTTCGACTTCAGCGAGCAGGTTCGCTCCCTCCAGATGCCGACGCTCATCGTCGCCGCCGATGCCGACATGGCGCCCCCGAGCCACTACGTCGAGGTATTCAAGCTTCTCGACGGCGGCCTCCGCGACGGCGGCTGGATGGGCGAGGGCCGACCGGCCGGGGGCCACGCACTCGCGATCCTGCCCGGCCTCACGCACTACAACGTCGGCAGCTCACCTTTGTTCGCCGCCGTCACCCTCGCGTTCCTCGACTCCTGACCGAGCTTGGCGCCCGGAAGACAGCGGATATCGGCGTGCGGCATCGGAGCCGCACCCGTATCGTCCTGTGCCTGTGAGCAGGTTGCTCGAGGGTGTTGCGCCGGCGCGGTTGGGTGCCGGGTACCGCTGGCTACTCGCGTCGACATGGACGACGAACCTCGGCGATGGCGTCGCTATCGCTGCGGGGCCGCTGCTCGTCGCATCCCTGACCGGCGACGCTTTCCTGGTGTCGTTGGCCGCCCTGCTCCGGTGGGCGCCGCCGTTGCTGTTCAGCCTGTACGCCGGCGTGCTGTCCGACCGGCTCGACCGACGCGGACTCGTGATGGCGGCGGACGGCGTTCGAGCGGTCGTCCTCGCGGTCCTGGTCATCTTCCTGATCAATGGCCATCTGTCGGCGGCCGGTGCACTGCTGGCATTGGGAGCGCTGGCGACGGCTGAAGTCTTCGCCGACAACACCGCGACGACCCTGACGCCGATGCTGGTCCATCGCGACGATCTGGCCATCGCCAACTCACGACTCCAGGTCGGGTTCATCACCCTCAATCAGCTCGTGGGCCCGCCGATCGGGGCCGCGCTGTTCGCCGCCGGCCGAGCGTGGCCGTTCGTGACCGAGGCGGTTCTGGTCGGTGCGGGTGTCCTGCTGGTGTCGAGGCTGGCGCTCCCGCCCCACGGCCGCGGTAGGAAACAGGCGGCCAGCAGCGTTGCTCGCGACATCTCCGAGGGATTCCTGTGGACGGTGCGGCATCCTGCCGTTCGTACGTTGGCCCTCACCGTCCTCATTTTCAACATCACGTTCGGCGCCGCATGGTCTGTCCTCGTGCTCTATGCCCAGCAACGGCTTGGTCTGGGGGCCGTCGGGTTCGGCCTGCTCACCACCGTGTCGGCAGCCGGAGGTCTTCTCGGCACCGGACTCTACGGATGGATCACACGACGGGTGAGCCTAGGCAACGTCATGCGGGCCGGTCTGGTCATCGAGACCCTTACCCACCTCTGCCTCGCCGTGACGACCACGGCTTGGGTAGCCTCCGCCATCTTCTTCGTCTTCGGGGCGCACGCATTCATCTGGGGCACCACCTCGGTCACGGTCAGACAGCGGGCTGTCCCGTCGCATCTGCAGGGCCGGGTCAGCAGCGTCAACACGATCTGTGTCTTCGGTGGACTCGTCGCGGGGTCCGCGATCGGTGGAACACTCGCGTCGCACGCCGGAGTCACCGCGCCATTCTGGTTCGCCTTCGGTGGCTCGGCCGTCTTCGTTGTGCTCCTCTGGCGAGAACTGACCCGGATCGCGCACACCGATGACGAGCGCCCAGAGCCGGCGCCGGCCGTCGCCTGATGTCCCACCATCCAGTGTGGACGCCGATCACCGGCGCCTGCGGGCTTCGTACAACAGGATCGATGCGCTGACCGAGACATTCAGCGAGTCGGCGCGCCCGAACATCGGGACCTTTACTTCGGCAAAGCCGTGTTCGTACCACCCCGGCGCGATCCCGTGCCGCTCGTTGCCGACGACGATAGCGGTGCGGTCGCCGAACCCGATGCCGTCGTACGGGAGCGCGCGTTCAGCGAGGGCCGCCAGGTAGACGGCGAATCCGTTGCGCCGCAGCCATCCCGCGGCGCGGCAGGGGTCATCGAACTCGACGGTGGGCACCCGCAGGTTCATCCCACGACTGCCACGAAACACCTTGGGATGGGTCAGTCGCGTCCGCCGGTTGGTCAAGATCATGCAGTCCCCGCCGCAGGCATCAAGGGTACGTATCAGCGTTCCGAGGTTTCCCGGGATCTCGATGCCGTCCGCCACAAGGACCAGTGCCGAGGCACCGAACGGGATCGTGTCAACATCCCAGGTCGGAAGAGCGACCAGGGACAGAAGGCCGTCCGGACGTTCCCGTTCGCACAACCGCTCAAGTACTCTCGCGGATACCCGGTAGGCGGACCGTGCGCGTTGGGCGGTTTCCCGCGCGCTGCGGCGAGCCTGATCGGAGTACGCGAGCTCAGGGCACCAGAGAAGGACCTCAACCGTGGCGCCGACGCCGAGGACGGCGTCGTGTGCCCAGAGCCCTTCGGCGATCAGAAGCTGGTGGCGATCCGGAGTCGCGTTGTTGATGACGCGACGGATCTGTCGGATGAGCGGATGCTGAAAGCCGATCGAGGGCAGCGCCGTACCGTCCAACACGTGACTCATGGAGATGTCCTCACGATCATGAGCAGACGAGCGATGGAGCGCCCGGACGCGGTCGGCGCGGGCGCGTCGGTACCTGAGCATCGTGAAGCGGCGCGGGTGCGCCATCTGGCTCATCACAAGGACATGCGGCGCATCGTAGGCGGGGAAGTGCCTGCCCATCAACCGAGTTTCGCCGGCCATTGCCGTTGTCGGACGGCGCTGCGTTGTGCTACAAGTAGCACATGACGAGCGTGGGCGTGCGGGAGCTCCGACAGTCGGCGAGCGAACTTCTTCGGCGCGCAGAGCAAGGCGAGACGATTGAGATCACTGACCGCGGGCGGCCGGTGGCTCTCCTCTCGCCGTTGCCCGATCGAGGCCCACTCGAGCGGCTGCGGACCAGCGGACAACTTGACGAAGGCGTCGGCGACTTCGACGACCTACCGCAGCCCCTGGTTCTGCCTGCTGGTGTTGAGTCACCCTCAGCGGTCCTCGATCGCCTGCGTCAGTTCGAGCGTTGATGCGCGCGATCTACCTCCACTCCTCCGCCATCGTGAAGCTGATCATCGCTGAGCCGGAGTCGGTCGCGCTCCGTGCCTACCTCAAGCGACGGCGACCCATCGTGTCCAGCGCGTTGGCACGTACCGAGGTGCTTCGGGCGCTGCTTCCGGCGGGTGAGATCGCCCTCTCGCGGGGTCGTGACGTGCTCGGCAGGCTGGATCTCATTCGGATCAACGGTCGGATCCTCGATTCGGCTGGCATCCTTCAGCCACCACAGGTGCGATCGTTGGACGCTATCCACGTGGCAACGGCGCAGTTACTCGGCGGAGACCTGGGCCAATTGGTTACCTACGACGAGCGGATGGCTGACACCGCCAGCGCGCTCGGGCTCAAGACTGCCTCGCCCGCATGATCCGCGGGAACTGGCGCGCTCCCAGCGGGAGCACCTGCTTATGCACTTTTGCGTCGGATGTCCGGCAGGACAATCCCTCTGGCCACCATTGACGAAGATCCGTAGCGTGTTGGGCGTGCGAGCGAACACCATCCGGGCCATCGCGGCGCTCACCGCGTTGGTCGCCATGGCAGTGCTCGTCAGCGCGGCGGCACCGGCCTGGGCGGTCAGACCCGTGGCGGGCCTGGCCGGACTGGTGACCGATGGCTCGCCAGGCCTGTCGGCCGCCGTAGCACTCGGCGGTACTTTGCTGGTCCTGGCCCGGGGGCTGGGCGGCGGGCGACGCCTCGCTCGCCATCTCCTGCTGGCAACCCTTCTCGTCGGACTGGGTGCGTCGATTCTCGCCAAGGACCCGACCGAATCCGTGTCGCACCGGCCCGTCCGGTGGGTGTTGGGCGTCGCCGTCTGCGGCGCACTGTTGGCGCTGCGCCATGACTTTCCCACCATCGTCGACCCGAGGCGAGTGCGCGGCGCCGTCTACGTCGCGGCTGCGGGTCTTACCGTCGTCATCGTCCACGCCGGCTGGTTGGTCCTCGTTGCCCGGGACGACCCGGCCGTCCCGCTGGGTCCAGCCCTGCCACTGGAGGGAAGTGGCGGTCTCGTCGCGGCCGGCGCCCTCGTGCTCGCGCTGGCCGTGGCGCTCGGGCCCGCCCCCGCACCACCTCCGGACACACCAACGCAACGGGCTCGCGTTGCCAGCCTGGTCACGCATCCCGACGCCGACAGTCTGGCCCCGTTCATCACCCGCGCCGACAAGACGTACGTGTTCAGCCCCGACGGAACGGCGGCGATTGGGTTCCGGGTCCTGTCGGGTGTGGCGCTCGCGGGAGGCGACCCGGTCGGTGCACCGGCCGCCGCGGACGCAGCCATCACCGCATTCCTCGACACCTGCGCCCATAACGGCTGGCGTCCAGCCGTCGTGGGAGCGGGCTCACCGCTGCTGGAGCGGTGGCGGGCAAAGGGTGTGCGTCGTCACGTCGTCATCGGTGATGAGGCGGTCATCGACGTCGCATCCTTCACGCTGGCGTCGAGGCAGATGCGCAATGTCCGCCAAGCCGTCCGCCGTACCCACAACGCCGGCGTGACCGTCCACATCGGCCAGTTGGATGCTGCGCGTGCCGCCGAACTCGAGCCGGTCCTGCGCGACTGGCTGGACGGTCGCCATGAGCGTGGCTTCTCGATGAACCTCGACCGCCTCCTCGTTCCACGGCCCGACTGTGTCGTGGCCGTCGCCTACGATCGCGACGGCCTGGCGCAGGGGTTCGCCCGATTCGCCGTCTGCGGCGCCGGGCGGGTATTGACACTCGATGTCGCGCCTCGTCGGGCGGATGCTCCCAACGGCATCGTCGAGCGACTCATCATCGACGTGGTCGAGTACGGCCGAGCGTTCGGCGTCTGCGAGGTGTCCCTGAACTTCGCCGGCTTCCGCGGAATGTACGAGAGCTCAGGTCCGGCCGCCCGCACGGTGGCGGCGCTGACCCACGTGCTCGACCGGTGGATCGCGCTCGGTCCCCTCTATCGGTTCACCGCCAAATTCCACCCGAATTGGCACGCCCGCAGCGTGCTGCTGCGGTCGTGGCTCGACATCGTCTGGGTCGGCATCGCGGCGCTACGCGCGGAGCTGGGCCAGACACGCGGCCGTGGCTCGCAGACGGGCGAGCCGGCGTACGAGCCGGCGATCGCCTGGTCCACGTCGCCCGGCATTCTGATGCCGTTCCTCAACGCGGCAACGCCGGTCGAGCACCCACCATCGTCCTGACCGGGGTCGCGCACGGCAATCGAGTTGTCGGAGTGGAAACCTACGATGGCGGCCGTGTTGGAGACGATCGACTACACCACACCCGGCCAGCTGACCGACCTCAGCAACGTTCGCCCGTCAGCGCTCGATCAGATCGCCGGCGAGGCCATCGACATCTGCCGTCCGGTGCATAACCTGATCATCCAGCCGAGTCGGGCGAAAGACCTGGGAGTGCAGGCGGACCGGTTCTACGAGAATCAGGTTCGTCCGGTCGGCACGTTGATCGATGCGCTGCTCTCCGTGGACTCGGCGCCGCTCAACGTCGCTCGTGACCCAGACCGACCAGACACACGGTGGTCTCCGCGCAGGATCAGCTGCCGGCGTCCGGTGTGAAGCGGTAGCCCAGGCCGGGGTCGGTGCGCAGGAAGCGTGGTCGGCTGGGATCGGGCTCGAGCTTGCGTCTCAAGTTGGCGATGTGAACACGCAGGTAGTTGGTCTCGGACTCGTAGCGCGGTCCCCAGACCTCCTGGAGGAGTTGCCGGTGGGTGATCAACCGGTCGGGGTGGCGGACCAGAACCTCGAGGAGGTGCCATTCGGTGGGCGTGAGCCGGATCTCCTGCCCGGCCACGGTGGTGGCACGCTTCGCCGCAAGATCCACCGTGAACGCCTCGGTGGTGACGGCCGGTGACTGTTCGACCGGAGTGATACGTCGAAGTGCGGCGCGGATGCGGGCCAGCAACTCGCCCATCGCGAACGGCTTGGTCACGTAGTCGTCAGCGCCCGCGTCGAGTGCGTCTATCTTGGCCGCTTCGGTGAGCCGAGCGGAGAGCACGATGATCGGAGCGGTAGACCAACCACGCAGAGCCTGCACGATCGTGACGCCATCCAGGTCCGGCAGTCCGAGATCGATGATGACGATGTCGGGCGGAAGCCGTTGTGCCGCGGCGAGTCCGGTGGTGCCGTCCTGGGCGACCGTGACGTCGAAGCTGCGTGCCGTCAATGCGATCCGGAGCGCGCGCAGAAGCTGCGGGTCGTCGTCAATGACCAGAACCCGGGTCATCGCGCCGCCGGAAGGCTGATCGTCATCGTCAACCCGCCGCCAGGAGTGTCGGTCGGGGTGAGGGTGCCGTTCATGGCTTCGGTGAAGCCGCGGGCGATGGCCAGGCCGAGTCCGAGACCACCGCTGCTGGTGCGGTCGTCGAGTCGTTGGAAGGGAGCGAACACACTGTCGCGGTCGACAGCGGGAATGCCCGGTCCGTGATCCACAATAGACAGTTCAACCCGATCCCTGTTCGCACGGCCGGTGACACGGATGGCACGGCCGGCAGGGCTGGCGTGAACAGCGTTGCTCAGCAGGTTGGCAACGACCCGTTCGAGCAGGCCGGGGTCGGCCCGGGCGTACGGGAGGTTGTCCGGCACAGCGACGTCGACGTCCGTGGCATCCGACTGATGCAGGACCGCGGAGGCGACGACTTCGTCGACTGCGACCGGACGGGCGTGCACGCTCAAGGCACCCGCCTGCAAGCGACTCATCGCAAGCAGGTTCTCGACCAGGTCGACCATGTGGTCGGCGGACTCGTCGATGGTAGCGATCAGCTCGGCCTGCTGCTCGGCGGTCAGCGCGAGGTCGGGGTCACGAAGGCTCGACGCGCCCGCCTTGATGCCGGCCAGGGGCGTACGTAGGTCATGGCCGACAGCGGCGAGCAACGCCGACCGGAGCCGGTCCACTTCGGACAGTTCCCGGGCGCGGGCGGCCTGTGCCGCGAGGCGTTCGGCCTGCAGGGTCCGGGCCGCCGCGGCCGCGAGCTGAGCCAGAAAGCGCGGGTCGGCGGCGAAGATCGGAGGACCCTCGGCGAGCAGGCTGAGATGGTCCGTCGTCGGGATGGTGACTGCGGGCGCGCCGGTGAGGTCGCGACCGGCGATCGCGACCACGTGTCTGGTGTCGCCGCCGGTTTCGACCAGGGCCGCCGTCTCCATGTGCAACGCGTCGCGGACGTGTTCGAGCAGGGCGCGCGTCGATCCCTCCCGCACCGGCTCGGCGCTGATCCGGGCGAGCAGTTCGGCCTCGATTCCGGTCCGCGCAGCGGCGGCCCGCTGGCGGGCGGCCAGATCCATGGCGAGGCTCACCGTGATCGCGACGGCGACATAGACGATGAGGACGATGACGTGATCGCGGCTCTCGACCGTCAAAGTGTGGTACGGCGGAACGAAGAAGAAGTTGACGAGGAGGTCGGAGGCGACCGCCGCGGCGAGGGATGGCGTGAGCCCGCCGACGACGGCGGTGGCCACGACGATCACCAGGTACAGCAGCACAACGCTGGCCAGCGACAGGTCGACCGGTAGCAGAGCGAGCCCGGCGGTCAGCGCGGTGAGGCCGCCGACAGCCAGCAGGACACCGGCGAGGAGACGCCGTGTCGTGGCGGTGCGCGGCCATAGGCTCACATGGTCAAGTTAGCCGCTCAGGCTCACCGGCTCGCGCCGGTCCCCGACATCCTCGTGTGCCGGCCGGCCGGAGTCCAGCTGCCACGGCACGCTGGTGACCATGACGCCGCGCTGGAAGAGGAGTCGGGCTTTGAGCCGGAGCGCGGACTGGTTGTGCAGCAGATGCTCCCACCACCGGCCCACGACGTACTCGGGAATGTAGACCACGATGAGGTCGCGCGGGTGTTCGCGGTGCAGCTCGGCGATGTAGGCCAGCACGGAGCCGGTGATGTCGCGGTACGGCGAGTCGAGGATCGTCAACGGCACCGGGATCTCGCGGACGTTCCACTCGGATTGAAGTTGACGAACCTCCTCCGGCGTGATCGCGACCGTGAGCGCGGTGAGCGTGTCGGGCCGGGTCGCGCGGGCGTACGCCAGCGCGCGGATCGTGGGCTTGTGCAGCCGTGACACCAGTACCACCGCGTGAATCCGACTGGGCAGGACGATGCCACCAGGTTCGGGTACGAGTTCGGCGGCGACCCGGTCGTAGTGGCGGCGGATCGCGCGCATCATGACGAACAGCACCGGGATCGCGATGACCACCAGGTACGCGCCGTGCGTGAACTTGGTGATGGTCACGATCACGAGGACGAGACCGGTGAAACAGGCTCCGAACGCGTTGATCCACCGTGAGCGTTGCATCCGGCGCCTGGCGGTCGGATCACGCTCCATACGCAGCAAGCGGGTCCAGTGGCGCACCATGCCGCTCTGGGAGAGCGTGAACGAGGTGAATACACCGAGAATGTAGAGCTGGATGAGGCTGGTGACGGAGCCTTGGTACGCGTAGATGAGCGCGCCGGCGATCAGGGCCAGGAGCACGATTCCGTTGGAGAAGGCCAGCCGGTCACCGCGCGTGTATAGCTGGCGGGGCAGGTAGCGATGCGCGGCGAGGATCGACCCCAGCAGCGGGAAGCCGTTGAACGCGGTGTTCGCGGCCAGGATAAGGATCAACGACGTCGCCGCCTGGATGTAGAAGAACATCGGTGAACTCGTGCCGCCGAAGACGGCCGCCGCCAACTGGGCAATGACGGTGCGCTGCGCATCGGTTTGGCAGTTGCCCGGGAACCCGATCAGGTTGCAGGCGTTGTCGGCATAGCGAACCTTGGCGATGAGCGCGAACGCCGTGATGCCGCCGAACATGATGATCGATAAAATCCCCATGGCGGCCATGGTCCGGGCGGCGTTCTCGCCCTTCGGGACCTTGAACGCCGGCACACCGTTGGAGATCGCCTCCACGCCGGTGAGCGCGGTACAGCCCGAGGAGAATGCCCGCAGAGCCAACAACGTCAGCGCCAACCCGGTCAGCCCCACGTGGCCCGGCTCGGGGACGATTGTCCACTGTGCACTCTCGGCGGTCGGGATCCGGCCGAAGGCCATCTCGACCAGCCCGGTGGCGATGAGCGCGAGGACGCCGACGACGAACAGGTACGTGGGCACGGCGAAGATGCGCCCGCTTTCCTTGATGCCACGAAGGTTCATCGCCGTGAGGAGGGCGATGAACCCGAGGTTGATCACTACCCGGTACGGGTTGAGGCCGGGGAAGGCAGAGATGATGTTGTCGACGCCGGCCGCCACCGAGACGGCGACCGTCATGACGTAGTCGACCAGCAGCGCCCCGGCCACCACCAGGCCGGCCGAGGCCCCGAGGTTGGTGGTGGCGACCTCGTACGAACCGCCGCCGGTCGGGTACGCCCGCACCACCTGCCGGTACGAGAGCACCACGACCGCCAGCAGCACGATCACGGCGAGGCCGACCCACGGCGCCAGGTACAGGTACGCCAACCCGCCCAGCGTCAGGACAAGCATGATCTCCTGCGTGGCGTACGCGACCGACGAGAGCGGGTCGCTCGCGAAGACGGGCAACGCGATCCGCTTCGGCAGCAACTGCTCGCCGAGTCGATCGCTGCGCAGCGGCCGCCCCACCAGGAGACGCTTCACCGGGTCCAACACAGGTTCAACTCAACGCGGCGAGTGGCCGGAATCGGGCCATCTTCACGAACTCTTAACGCCCGACCGGAAGATCTTCACGTTCTCTTGGCACGGCGTCGATCCGGCGGTGGCCGATCGCCGTATTGACCACACGTGAGGAACGCGCAGGCCGACCCGGCGGCGGTCGATCGGGTTGACGGGTACCAGCGGGCGCTTGATGGAATCGCAGAAATCGTCGACCGGATGGCGGCGGCCGGACGAGGCGCCGACGCGCAAATGATCCACGTACAGGTCTGGAAACCGCTGGCAGACCAGTGGCAACAGCGGACAACCTGACCGGGGGTGTGGAGGGCCCTACCGGCTAGTAGAGGCACCTCCTTGCCCGTAGACGGCAATAGGTGCCCCTGCTTGCATCGTCCGGACAAACGGCCGGCCTACGGCCCGAACGCGGTCAGGAAGCGGTCGCGGAAGGTATCCATCCGCCAGACCGGAGCCTGGGGACCCGGTCGAAAACCGTCCTGCCATCCCCAGCCCGCTACCCGGTCCATGACCGTTTGATCGCGGGCGACGATCGTGATCGGTACGTCGCGGCTGGCGCCTCCGCCGGTGACGACAGGAGTCGGCTGGTGGTCGCCGAGGAACACGAGCACGAGGCTGTCCCCTCCGTATGCCTCCACATAGGACACCAGTGCGTTCAAGGAGTACTCGATGGAGCGCGCGTAGTCTGCCCGGACCCGGCTGCCCTCGCGGTGAAGCGTGCTCGACGGCGCGTCTCCGGCTCCTGCGGCAGCGCCGAAGATCGAGCCGTCACCGACATCGTTCCAGTTCACCAGCTGGGGAACCGGCTCGAATGGAGCATGACTCGAGAGGAGGTCGACCTCGGCCATGACCGGTTGGTGGTTCGATCGGGCGAGCTCGCGGCGGTGGAACTCCGACAACGTGTACTGGTCGGGGATCGAGGAGAAGCTGTACTCCGCCCCGCGGTACCCGAGGTTGCGGGCGTCGTAGATCTGGTCGTAGCCGTAGAACGCCGCGTCGGGCCAGTCTGTGGTGTTGCCGGGGACGACGGCGACGGTACGCCAACCCGCACGCCGGAACGCACTGGTGAGCGTGCGCCTGCCGCTCGTCATCAGCTGGCCGTAGCGCTGCCGGGTGTCTACCCAGAGCCCGGACTGCAGCGTCGCGTGGGGCAGCCAGCTGATGCCGCCGGCTGTGGGCGAGGTGAGGAACGAGCTGCGTGAGGCGAATCCGGCCGCCCGCAGCCGAATAGTCGCGGCGTCGAGGAGCGCGTCGACCCCCGACGCGATGTCCTGGTCCTCGATCGCGACGCGCCCGTAGCTCTCCACGAAGGTGAACACGACATCCCTGCCGCGCAATGCGGTCAGTAGGCGGTCGCCTGCGGTGTCGTGGAATGCGTCGTCCGCGATCTGCTTCGCGAAGGCCTGCCGGTCCCGCAGGTCGGCGCGCACCTGGCGGACCTGTTGGTAGGCGAGCATGGCCGCGCTCTCGTCGGCGACCGGCACGCCCGGAACGATCTGAACGCCGAAAACCAGGCAGACGAGCCATGCGGATCCGAGGATCGCGACGGTACGCACCGCCGTGGCGCGATGACTTACCACGAAACGGGTCAGCCGACGGACCGACCACGTCATGAGGCCGATGAGGGCGGTGACCAGGAGTACCGCCCCGACCACCGAGGCGATCGCCGCGGCTCGGCCAATCGAGCGCATCAGGAAGTCCAGCGCGGGTCCGAACAGGCCCCAGTCGGCCAGCGGGTCGAAGGGCCGGGCGATCGCGGCGTAGAAACTCATGTCGATGATCTTCATGACGGTGACAAGTCCGAGGATGACGCCGACGATCACCACGAGCACGCGCTGGGCCTTCGGGGGGAGGAGGAGCACCAGGCCGACGAGGAGCAGACCCTCCACCGGGATGCGGACGAACGCGGCGACGTTGAGCTGACCGAGCTGGTTCGGAGCGACGAGGGCGAACAGGACGAGCAGCCCGGCCAGGGCGGTGGCCACCCGCGGCATGACGGTGCACCACACGGGTCGCCCGCCCTCAACCTCCCGCTCGTCCGCCGCTACCGCCTCAGACCCCACCGAAGCGCTCCGACAGCGCGTAGCGCAACAGGACCACATCACCGATCTGTCGGACCTCGGCGAGCGTCGCCCGGCGGTCGGGGTTCCACGGGAACCGGCCATCGTCGACGAAGCGGCGGGCACGGGAGTCCCCGATGAAGAAGGGCGCCACCACGAGGTGCAGTTCGTCGGCGAGGCCAGCCGTGAGGAACTGGGTGTGCATCGATCCGCCGCCTTCGACCATCAGCCGGCCCACCCCGCGCGCGTACAGGTCCTCGGTCAATCGGTTCAGGTCCACCGGTTCGCCGCCGTCAATGACGGTCGCCACGTCGCCCAGCCGTTCGGTTGCAGCCGCCACGGCCGCGCTCGCGCAGTAGACGATCTTCTCGCTGTCCCCGGTGGTGAAGAAATCCGCACACGGGTCGAGCAGCGCGCCGGCCGTCACCGTCACCTTGACCGGCGATGGTGGCAGACCACGCGCCTCCCGATCGTCGCGCCGGGCCTGTGATCGTACGAGCAGCCGCGGATTGTCGCGCCGGACGGTCGCCGCGCCGACCAGGATCGCGTCACACCCGGCACGTACGGCGTCGACCCGATCGAAGTCGGCGTCGTTGGACAGCAGGAGACGTTTCGCCGTGGCGCCGTTGAGGTAGCCGTCGATCGACATACCGCAGCTGAGCAGGATGTACGGGCGCTCACCCACGACGACCGCCGACCGGCTCCGGGGACCGCGCCGACTCGTCCGGGCGGGTCGGCGCCGGCTCGCGGCCAAGCCAGCGGGCCACGAGGACGGCGGCCCCGGGAAGGGTCGCGACGAGCACCAGCACGCCGTACGTCACGGCCGTTGCAACTCCCTGCGCGGCAGTCAGCCCGGCCGCGCCGAACGCCCACGCCGCCGCGCCCTCGCGAGGCCCCCAGCCGGCGACGTTCGTCGGCAGACTCATCGCGAGGAGCGCCAACAGCACCAGTGGTACGAGCGTCACCGACGAAGCGGTCGACCGCGCGGCGCGCGCCGCGATGAGGAACGTCGTGAGGTGTCCGGCCACGACAACGCAGGAGGTCAACGCGATCCCAACCCAGGCGCGGTGTCGGACCAGACCGTCGCGGAGGTCGAGGGCGGCCGAGCGCAGTGCCCGTGCCGACCGCGTTGAACCGCCTCGCACAAGCGCTCGGACCGCCATCACGACGATGAATCCGGCCACGACGACGCCGATGGTTGCGATCGGCATGTACCGGCGCACCGGTGACGGCAACGCGAACAACACGACCACCGCGACCGCCACCTGCACCGCCTGGCCGGCAAGTCGATCCAGCACGACGGCTCGTACGCCGAGGCCGACGTCGCCGATGTCCAGGCCGTGACGGACTGCACGATGGACGTCGCCGATCACTCCACCTGGGAGGGTCGCGTTGAGGAACTGGGACCGGTAGTAGGCGGCCACGGCTCGCCACAACGCTAACCGGACGCCCAGGCCACCCGCGATCAGCCGCCAGCGCCAGGCGCAGCACGCCGTCGTCACCACGCCGATGCCGGACGCCGCGACCAGCGCCTTGGCGTCCACCGCACGCACTCCGTCGAGGAAGGGACCGGTCCCCACCCGCCACATCAGTAAGCCGAGGATGCAGATCCCGCCGAGCACACGTACCCACGCCCAGACCGGAGGCGGCTGTCGCGCCGCTGTCGTCGCGCCGCTCACACCAACCTCCCTTCTTCGTGGTGGGTCATAGCGCCAACAGGTCATTGTGATGGACAACGACATCGAGCCGGCCCTCGGCTATCTGCGCCACCCGTCGGGCCGCGTATGCCGTGGCCGGGCCGGCCAGCGCTGGCCGCTGCTCACACGCGGCGTCGAGCCAGGCGTCAAGCCACGCCGCCAGCAGATCGAGGCTCTCCGACCCCAGGCGCCATGGACTGGGCCGGACGAGCGTCGCCGCACCGCGCCGGGCAAATGCGTCGACCGCAACCTCGACGGCGTCCGGGCCGAGCCGCCATCGCCGGCGCTGATGAGCGCTGAACGCCGCTGCGATCTCGGCATCCAACGGATCAGCGGGCATCAGATCCACGCGACCGTCCACCGAGAGCGTCAGCAATGCGGGACACCCGGCGCCGACGCAGGCTGCCACGACCCGCTCGACCTGTGCGGCGGTCAGCAGGTCCAGCAATGCCGACCCGGTGACCAATGACCCACCAACGATGTCCGCCGCGGTCAGCCGGGTGATGTCGCAACGGCGAACCTCGACCGTGACCGGTGCGCCGTCGGCCGACGTGTCCACCGTGCCGGCCGATGCCTCCCCGAGCAGCTCCTCGTCCCGGTCGTACATGATCCAATGCTGCTGGCCGGCCAGCTTGGGAGCAAGCCAACGTCCCATCGATCCGGTACCGCAGCCGAGGTCGTGGATGACCACGCTCGGTCGTCCATCGATGTACTGGCCGACACGGGCGACCAGTTCCGTCGAGCGGGCCGCGGCGTCGGCCTCCTCGCGGAGACCGAGCCAGTCTGGGCTCACCCGGCGAAACACACCGCGCGACCGAACGGCACTCATCGATGTGCGCCCGCCTTCGTCGCAGCGCGCCATAGTACCTTCGCCACCAGCTCCGACGTGATCGCCCAACCCGTCAGCGTCGTCCGACGTATACCGGCGGAGACTCTCAGCTGCTGCCTCACGTCCGGCTCCCCGAGCCACAGTCGCAGGGCGTCCGCCAACGCACCCGGGTCGTCCGGTCGTACGAGGATGCCGGGCAGGCTCCCGTCCGGTGCCCGGCCCAGCGCCTCCGCCAGCCCGTTCGCCGCCGTCGCCAGGACCGGAATCGCGTGCGCCAACGCCTCGGTCACAACCATGCCGTACGTTTCACCGCGCGAGGCCAGCACGAGCAGGTCAGCGGCGGCGTAGCTGGCCTCGAGGTCGGCTCCCGTACGCGGGCCGACGAGGCTCACGCGTCCGGTGAGCCCGTACGCGTCGACTTGCTTACGTACCCGCTCGGCGAACGTGGGATCCCGATCCGACGAGCCGACGCACACGCAGCTCCAGGTGGCGTCGGACACCGCCGCCAGGGCATCCACAAGGACGTCGTACCCCTTGTCCGGCGTGACGGCGGCGACGCAGAGCAGTCGCGAGCCGGCATCCGAACCGTGTGCCAATGGCGCGGGGTCAACCCCGGGCGGAGCGACGTGGATCCTGTCGGCGGGCAGGTCGTACAGGTCAAGCAGGCGATCCCGACTCCAGCGGCTGGTGGTCACGATCGCCGCCGTGGCGCCGAGCGCCTCCCGTTCCCGGCGCCGGGAGTCGACGCCGCCGTCGCCCAGCGGCATGTGTAGCAGCACGACGAGTCGAAGCCGGAGCGCCTGCGGTGCCAATACTTCCGGTACCACAGAGGCGATCAATCCGTCGATGAGGACGACCCCATCATCGGGAAGCCCAGCGAGCACGCCGGCGAGCATGGCGCGCTCGGCCCGGCCGGGGTGCGGCCAGGCGCCGCAGACGGCGTGCTCGGACACCGACCAGCCCGCCGCGGCGAGACCTCGGCAGACCCGCCGGTCGTAGACGTTGCCGCCGCTCGGGGCCGCGGGGTCGTCGATGTCATTCGGCAGCACGACATGGACCATGGTGTTGCCGGTTCGCCCGTATACCCGCTCACGGCCGGCCTGCCGCCCGCTCATAGTGACCGCTCGTAGCTCGCCCACGCTACGTGCGACTCGTGCAGCGTCACCGTGACGCCGGCCAGTCCGCGGGCACTCTCCCCCAGGGCGCCCTCGTGGATGCGCTCGGCGAGGCGGTCTGCGATGACCCGGGCGAGCGCTTCGGTCGTCGTGTTGAAGCCGGCGAATTCCGGCTCTTCGTCGAGATTACGCAGGTTGAGCTCGCCGAGCACGCCATTGAGCTCGCGGGCGGCGCGCGAAATGTCGACGACGATGTTGTCGGCGTCAAGCTCGGTGCGGCGGAAGGTCGCATCGACCACGAATGTCGCGCCGTGCAGTCGCTGCGCCTGCCCGAACGTATCGCCGCGGAAACTGTGGGCGATCATCATGTGATCCCGGACGGTCACGGTGAACATCGGTCTACCCATCGCCGTACCTGATGAGGTGGCACAGCCCGGGCGAGGTGCCGGCGGCCATGCCGGCGAGGACCCGTGGCAACATGTCGAAGGGTGACTCCTCATCGATCATTGCATCGAAGGCGGGATCCCGCAGCAGATCGAGGCTGAGTGCGAGTCGGTCCGCGAAGGTGCGGCCGGCTCGTCGTGGCGAGACGGTCCCGACCTGGCTGCTACGGATGCCAAGACGTCCAGAGTGGAATGATCCGCCCAGCGACAGCCGAACGTCGTGCTTGCCGTACCAGCTGAGTTCGATGACCGTGCCTTCCTGGGCGAGCAGGTCCAGCGATAGTTGCAGCCCCGCGGAGGTGGCGCTGGCGTGGAAGACGAGGTCGCGTCCGCGGGCCGCCAGGTCCGGCGAAGCGAAGGCGACGTCCAGCGCCGATGCGATTCGCGCCCGACCCGGATCGATGTCGACCAACTCGACACCGGCGCCGGGGAACCGGGCCAGCAGGCGCGCGACGCAACAGCCGACCATGCCGGCGCCCACGACGGTGATCAGGTCACCGACGAGCGGCGCGGCGTCCCACAGCGCGTTCACCGCGGTCTCAACCGTCCCGGCCAACACAGCGCGCGCAGGCGGGACCCGATCGGGCAGGCCGATCACGGCCTCGGCTGGGACGACGTATGCCGTCTGATGCGGATATAGGCAGAAGACGGTACGGCCGAGCAGCATCGATGGGCCGACCTCGACGACGCCGACGTTGAGATAGCCGTACTTGACCGGTCCGGGAAAGTCGCCCTCCTGATGGGGCGCGCGCATGGCGGCGTACTGGTCCACGGGTACCTCGCCCCGGAACACCAATGTCTCGGTGCCGCGGCTGATCGCCGAGTGCAGTGTGCGGACCAGCACCTCATCAGGGCCCGGTTCCGGTAGCGTGACCGAGCGGATCTCGCCTTCGCCGGGCGAGCACACCCAGAAGGCGCGGGCATTGTGTGGCATCGCACTCCTCCGCAGCCGGGTCCCCGGCGAACCGGATCGTCACGGCTCGCGTGTCCACAATGGGTCCACCCACGTGATCACGGAGGTAACGTGCCCTCGGTTCGACCTGGTCCGGTCATCGGGCTCATCGCCCAGATCGTCCTGCTGGCTGTCCTCGCCCTCAGCGTCGGTCTCGGCGTAGCGGGATGGTTGGCCGGCTTCGTGTACGGGCTCGTCACATGCGTTGCGCTCACCCGCGGAATGCGCCTGGTCGGAATCGGCGAGTTCGGACCGGCCGACCAGGTTACGCTGATCCGAGCGACGTTGGTCGGAGGCGTCGCGGCGTTGACGATCGACTCGTTCCAACGACCGGCGGCCGTCGGCACTACGGTCACCCTTGCCGTCGTGGCGCTCGCGCTCGACGCCGTCGACGGTTTCGTCGCCCGGCGGACCGGTACGGCGTCCGCTCTCGGCGCGCGATTCGACATGGAGATCGACGCGTTCCTCATCCTGGTCCTGAGCCTATACGTCGCGCGTTCTCTGGGTGCCTGGGTCCTCGCCATCGGCGCCATGCGGTACGCGTTCGTCGCGGCCACCTGGGCGCTGCCCTGGATGCGCCGGTCGTTGCCGCAGCGCTACTGGGCGAAGGTCATCGCGGCGACCCAGGGGGTCGTGCTGGTGGTCGCGGCCGCGGACGTCTTCTCCGCACGGGTAACCGGTGCGGCCCTCGCGGCCTCGCTCGCGTTACTGGTCGCTTCGTTCGGCTGGGACATCGCGTGGCTCTGGCGTGCGCGAGGAAGCGTCAGCCGATATCGCGGCGGCGGAAACCGACCAGTCCGACGCAACCGAGCAGCGCCGCGGTCGCGGTCAGCCACACCAGTGGTACCCCGCTGAACGCGGTCCCCGGCGACTTGGGTACGTGCGCGAACGGCGACGCGTCGACGATCCACTGGCGCAGGCCGAGCAGCGCGCCCAGTTCGAGCAGCACCACGCACGCGATGAGTCCGGCCCAGGTGAGTGCCGTCAACCGGGGTGACACGCCGAAGAGGGCCGAGCCCGGAGAGGACCCAGGCCGCCGGCAGCCGGACCGGGGGGCGCCGAGCAGCCGGACGATCTGGCCGCCGATGTCATGGACCTGAGCCCCGTATGCGAGTCCACCGGCGGCACCCGCCGCGAGGAGGATCACCGCCTTCCGAGTCCAGTGCCGCTTTCAAGATCTGTTGCGGAGCAGGAAGCCCCGGTGGCCGCTGCTTCCGGCGCGACGACGCTGATCTTGGACTCGCCGGGGGCGCTTTCGCCGGCGGCCGGGTCACTCGGAGTCCGCTCTGGCAAGCCCGAGACTCCCCAGCCGGTGACGGAACCGCTGCACTCAGTCGGGGAGCATCGGCATCGTGAACCCGGGGTCCCGGCCCAGCAGCACAGCGCGGGTGACCGAGGCGGACCCGAACTTGTCCCGTACCGCGTCGAGCGCCGTGTCGAGTTCGCCTCCTCCGTTCCGATCGAACGGCAGTTCGAGCTGGACCGCGCTGTCGTTGTCAAGATTTCCGACCGCGATCCCGACGAGGGTGAGACCGCGTCTATCGATCAGCGGGGCCGTCGCGCGCAACAGAGACCGCGCCGCAACAAGGATCGTCTGCGTGTGCGCTGTGCCCCAGTACATTGTGGATGATCGCGTCGCCCGGGTGAAGTCGTCGAAGCGCAACCGCAGCATGACGGTGCGCCCCACCCGTCCGGCCGCGCGCATCCGCCGGGTGACACGGTCGACCAGCCCGACCAGGATGGCGTCGAGGTCCTCGGGGGTACGCGGCGTGCGGCCCAGCGCGTGCTGCGAGCCGATCGACTTGCGCCGGCGGCCGACCTGGACCGGTCGGGGATCGCGGTTGTGCGCCAACGCGTGCAGGTGGCGACCGGACGCCTGACCCAGTATCGAGACCAGGGTCATCTCGTCGAGGCGAGCCACATCGCCGACCGTACGGATGCCCAACCTGTTCAGCTTCTCCGCCGTAATAGGTCCGACACCCCACAGCCGGCTCACCGGCAGCGGATGCAGGAACTCCAGCTCCCCATCGACGGGGACGACGAGAAGACCGTCGGGTTTGGCCACCCGACTTGCGACCTTCGCCAGGAACTTCGTCCGCGCCACGCCAACGGTGATGGCGAGGCCGACCCGATCCAGGACGGCGCGGCGCAGCCGTACGGCGATCTCCGACGGCGACCCGGAGATGCGTCGAAGGCCGCCGACATCGAGGAATGCCTCGTCGATGGAGATGCCCTCCACCAACGGCGTCGTGTCGCGGAACACCTCGAATACGGCCTTGCTCGCGGCGACGTACGCTCCGAACCGTGGCTCGACCACGATCGCGCCGGGACACAGACGCCGAGCCTGGCGGCCGCCCATCGCCGTGCGTACGCCGTACGCCTTCGCCTCATAGCTGGCCGCGAGAACGACACCGCCGCCAACGATGACCGGCCGCCCGCGCAGCCGAGGATAGTCGCGCTGCTCCACCGACGCGTAGAAGGCGTCGAGATCGGCGTGGAGGATCGTTCCCTCGCTCACCACGAACACATGTTCGCACAGCTCGGACTCTTACAGAAGGCACCTCACCGGGAGCCGGCCGGGCTGACGACGGCCGAGTCCTCAGTGGACGACTGCCCCAGGAGTCCGTCCACTGAGGACTTTCGCATTCCGCGAAGCTCAGTCCGCGTTCAGCAACCCCACGAGTCCGTGCTGCTCGTCGTCCGGGCCGGCGCTGAACCAGACCGAGTCAGTTCCGCCGGCGGCCGGATCGCCGACGATCAGCGCCCACAGACCATCGATGACGATCGGGTTCCCCGCGCTGGTGCTCAGAGCGCCGAGGAAATGTCCGGTTGTCGGATCGTAGACATTGATCCGGCCGTTGCCGAAGTTGCCGACCAGCAGGTCGTTGGAGAACCGGCCGAAGTCGGCCGGGGCGATCGCCAGACCCCATGGCGAGTTGAGCGCACCATGGCTGACCAGTCGACTGATCAGCGCACCGTAGTTCGTGTACACGTCCACGAAGCCGCGTCCGGGCCCCGCGACGTCGTCACCGGTCACCGGGTCGATCTTCGCGTACGTGACGTACACCTTGCCGCCGAGTTCGGTGACGTTGAACGGGCCGTACCCCTTCGGCAGGTTGGGATCGTGGAAGAGCAGCGGAACGTCGAGCTTGGTGAACGAGGAGTCGAACACGTCGACCACCCCACCCGTGAAGTCGGCGGCCAGCAGCAGCGGACCGAACGGACTGTGGGCGAGCCCCAGTCCCTTGTAGACCGCCCCGTCAACGTGCTTGGCGATAACGGCGGCCGTCCCGCCGTTCCACACAGTGATGTCACCGTCCTCACTGGCGAACATGAAGCGCGCTGGAGTCGTCGTGCCCGGCAGGTCAAAGCCGGTGGTGTCGTTGAAGACCTGCCCCGTCGGTGCCCCGCCCGGGATGCTGACGACCAGGCCGACGATGCTCGGCGGGGCGACACCGTTGGCGCCGGTGTACAGGGTCGACTTGTTCGTGCCGTTATCCGAGACCCAGACCGGGGTATTCGGCCCGTGCGACATGCCCCACGCGTTGACGAGGTTGGGGTCGGTCAGCGCGGCCTGGCCGGGCTGGTCGGAGACGATGTTGGTCTGTGTGTAGCCGGGCAGGTTCGTCTTGCTCGCGCCGCTGACCTGGTTCGGAGCAGCCTGCGCGGTATCGACCCGCGGTTGGATGATCGCGCGGCCGGCCGACGCCGGCCCGGTCGCCAGCAGCACGACCGCGGCAGACGCCAGCACGCCGACGCCGCCCAAGCCGAGTCGCTTAGGTGTGCCCATGCGAGTTCTCCTTCGCGTTTCTTGAATCGCTCCAATCTGGGAGGAGCGAACCGGTCGCCTTGAACACACGCGAATGTCATGGAATCGGTTCGGAGATTGGGAAGGTATTCATCTCACCTGAGACGGTGTCCGCCGGGCGGCGATATGGTCGCGCCAGACGACGACCAGCATGAGCGCCACCACAACACCCGTGCTGACGAAGGCCAGCCGATATCCAGTGTGGACAGTCACCAGGCCGAAGCCGACCGCACCGATTCCGAGTCCTCCGTCGAAGGCGAGGTTCCACAGCGCGCCGACAGTGGCGTACCCCGATCGCGGTACGCGATCGAACATGAGCGCGGCGGTCGCGTTCTGGGCGATGCCGAATCCGGTGCCGAACAACAGCATGGCGACGAGAACGGCCACCACACCCGGCAGGAGATACAGGGTGACCATTCCGGCGGCGGCGGTGACCACCGCCGGTACCAGCAGCCGGGCCGAGCCGTGCCGATCGCCATGACGGCCGGCCCACCACCGGGCCGTCGTGGCGCCGACCGACTGGACGAGCAGGGCCAGCGCCACGAAGCCGGCCGTCCGCTCGGCCAACGCCAACGGAAGGAATGTCGCGACTACGCCGGCCGCCATGGCGACGACACCGAAGATGACGGCCGGCCGGGCCAGCGCTGGGGCGCGCAGCGCGGCCCAGATCCCGACGGCCGGGTCCGGGTCGGTCTCCCGGCCGGGCAGCCCGACGCTCACGACCGCCGCGACCAGCGCGGCGATCGCGGCGGCGATGAACACGGGCGGGTACCCCACGTTTGAGGCGAGCCAGACCCCCAGTGGCAGCGCGACGACCGACGGTATGCCGACCACGACCCCGTAGAGACCAAGACCCTCGGCTCGGCGTTCGTCCGGCGAGAAGACCGCGACGAGCGCGCTGCCGGTGACGACGGCGATCGCGAACCCGAGGCCACGGACGAGGTTGACGGCCACGATCGCCGCCAGTCCGGACGAGGCCACCAACGCCAGCGCCGGAGCACCGAGCAGGAGGAGACCGACCGCGTAGACCGACCGGTAGCCGAATCTCGCCACGAGACGGGCCGAGGCGAGCTCGCCAATGACGGTCGTGAGCATGAGCGCCCCGGTCGTGGCCCCGGCTCCGATCTCCCCGGCTCCGACCGAGGTCGCATAGAGCGGCACAACGGAGAGCAGCAGGTAGAAACTCGTCAACGCGCACAAGCCCGCGAGGAAGACGAGTACGAGTGGTCGGGTGATCAGGCGCGGCCGAGCGGCCGTGGCGGCATCCACGATATGATCATTTCCTCGAGATCAGCCGCCGAGTGCCCGCTCGCACTCACGCACGCATCGACGGGCCTCCGAGCGCCAGTACCGGGGCATCTGCTCCCTCCAGTCGACCCGGTACGGGCCGCCGTACAAGTGGAGCCCGTAGCCGCCGAGTCCCGAGTAGAGCCACCAGGCCACCAGATGCGCCACGTACCGTACGAGGCTCCCGTGTGTCCGGTGTGGAGTGACCACCGCCACCATGACGCCAGGGTACGGGTTCCCGGCCCGTAGCGGGAGCCCCAGTTACCGCTCGGCGAGGCGCTCGACCACCCGATGGGAGAGAGCGTCAAGAGCCGCCAGCTCATCGCGCGTGAGGAGGTCGATCACGTGCCGGCGCACCGATGCGACGTGCTTCGGAGCGGCTTGCATGATCGCGCGTCGCCCGGCCGGCGTCAGGGTCAGCACCGAGCCGCGGGCGTCGCCCGGACACTCCTCGCGTTCGACCAGGCCACGTTGCTGCATGCGGGTGATGTGGTGGGACAGTCGGCTCTTCGACCAGAGCATCCAGGCGGCCAGCTCACTGAGCCGCATGCGCTGGTCGCGCGCCTCCGAGAGGTTGGAGAGCACGTCGTAGTCGGGCTCGGAGAGGCCGCTCTCGCGCATCAGGTCACGCGAGAGCTCGAGGTCGAGCAGGGTGCGCATCCGGCGGTATCCGCGCCATGCGCGCATTTCGTCCTCGTCGAGCCATCTCGGCTTCGCCATACCACCAGCGTACCCGAAAGTTGACGTGTCACCAACGGCGGGATATGTTGGTGACATGACAACCAAACCGGCCCGGGGGGGTGACGGAGTGAGAGGCAATATGCCCCGCGCTGGTGACATGACAACCAAACTCGCGCGGGCTGGTGACATGACAACCAAACTGCCACGGCGCGTGGCCCAACTGGGCGTGGGGCTCGCCCTCTTCGGCGTGAGCGTCGCGCTGCTCGTGCGGGCGAACCTGGGGCTCGACTCCTGGGACGTCCTCCACCAGGGTCTGGCGCTACGGCTGGGCGTGCCGATCGGATGGGTCATCAACGCCGTCGGCGTGCTCGTGCTGCTGGCCTGGATCCCATTGCGTCAGCGTCCGGGCGTCGGCACGGTCGCCAACGTGATCGTCGTCGGGCTCGTCACCAATGGCGTCCTCGCGGTTCTGCCCGCCCCCACCGGCGCCGTCCCGCGTGCGGCCATGCTGGCCACCGCCATCGTCGTCAACGCGATCGCGACCGCGCTCTACGTCGGAGCCGGGCTCGGACCGGGCCCGCGTGACGGGCTGATGACCGGATTCGCCGCGCGCGGTCACTCCATCCGCATCGTGCGCACTCTTATTGAGCTGTCGGTGCTCGCGGTCGGCTGGCTGCTAGGCGGCAACGTCGGCATCGGCACGATCGCCTACGCGGTGAGCATCGGGCCGCTGGTCCATCTGCTGCTGCCCCGCCTCGCCGTCCACATCCCGCAGTCCCCATCCGCGTCACGAGGAGTCGCATGCACCGCCTGACCGTCATCGTCGCCAGCACCCGGCCCGGCCGGGTCGGCCGGCGGATCGGCGATTGGTTCGCCGCGATCGCCGAGGCCGACGACCGGTTCCGGGTGCGGCTGGTCGACCTCGCCGAGCTGAACCTGCCGTTTCACGACGAGCCTAACCAACCCTCCGACGGCGGCCCGTACCTGTACGAACACACCCGGCGGTGGAGCGCGATCGTCGACGCGAGCGACGCTTTCGTGCTCGTGATGCCGGAGTACAACCGGGGCTACTCGGCGCCGCTGAAAAACGCCCTCGACTACCTCTACCGCGAGTGGCATCACAAGCCTGTCGGTATCGTCAGCTACGGCATGACGTCGGCCGGTCTTCGAGCCGCCGAACTCGTCACGCCGGTCCTGGTCGCGCTGAAGATGCTGCCGGTGCCCGAGTGCGTGGCGGTCCCGCTGCGACAGGCACTCGACCCGGACGGACGCGTAGTTCCGACCCCGGCGATGGCGCCCGCCGCGGTCGAGATGCTCGACGAACTCGCCGACCTGACTGACCGGCTGTACGCGGGCCGGTCGGCACTCGCCGTTCACTCCGGTGCGAACCGGTAACCCACCATCCAGCGTGGACGAATGCGGACATAGACGATGTCCGGTCCCCACTCGTCCGGTGACTGTCCATAATGGTCGGTCAGGTGCCGTTGGATCCAGCCGCGGTCCGGGTGGTCGCCGCCGAGGAACTCGGCTTCACCGTGGACGAACACCCCAAAGGTGTCCCCGTCGAGGTGGGCGGCGCTGATCCACGGGCGCGCGCGCATGTCCCGAGCCTTCACGGCGGTGCCGCTGGTGGTGAAGACGAAGCGGCCTCGCAGGAAGTGACCGTCGACGCCGCTGACGCGGGGCCGCCTTCGCGCCGAAACCGTGCTCAAGGCGAGTGTGCGCATGCCCGTGAGCTGCTCGGCCAGCGACGCGGCGGTGACCCTCCGCGGCGGTGTGATGATGGACCGCATGTGCTCGCTGGCTCCACCGATCGAGCGGTCGAGCAGGGCTTGCAGGCTTTCGATGTCGTCTGCGTCCTCGTACATGTGGCGGCCTCTCGAGCGGGTGTCCATCGGCGAAGTTAGCACCGCGCCCGCCGTCAGGACCGGCGAAGGGTGATCAGGGTGATCTCCGACGGCGCGAAGACGCGAAGCGGCGGGCCCCAGAAACCGGTGCCACGGCTGGTGTAGAGCTGGGTCCGCTCGCCGTGCCGGCTCAGCCCGCACAGCACCGGCTGGTCGGTACGGACCAGGACATGAAACGGCCAGATCTGGCCGCCATGGGTGTGCCCGGAGAGCTACAGGTCGACGCCGTGCTCCACGGCACCGGTGATCTGCTTGGGCTGGTGCGCCAGGAGCAGGACGGGAAGGCCGGGTTCGGCACCGGAGAGCGCCGAGGCGTGATCGGCTCCGTGGCCGGGGCGTCCCGACGCGGCCGCTGTAGCGTCATCGACGCCGGCGACCACCAGCCGTGCTCCGTCGCGCTCCACAACGACGTGCCCGTTGTGCAAGGACTGCCAACCCAACTCCCGCATGTGGTCGAGCCAGCCCGGGGCGTCGCCGAAGTACTCGTGGTTGCCGGTCACATAGGCCCTGGCGAGGCGCGCCCGCACAGTACCCAACGGCGCGGCCTGCGCGCGCCGGGCGGCCACCGTGCCGTCGGCGATATCGCCGGTGTGGCATACGATGTCGGCGTCGAGCGCGTTCACGGCGGCAACCACATCAACCGACCATCGGGTCCGGTTGATCGGGCCGAAATGGGTATCGGTCAGGAGTACCACCCGTAGACCGTCCAGCCCGTTGCCCAGCCGGGGGAGCGTGACATCGACCCGGCGGATCCGGGGTACCCGCATCGCTTCCACGTAGCCCCAGCCGATGAGCACCAGGCTGACGGCACCGACGGCGACCGCCACAACTCGCGAACGGACGGGGTCGGCAACGCCGGCCGCCAGGAGTACGAGGCGCGGCAGGGTACCGATGACGGACCAGGTGAAGAGGACCCAGACGACACCGAGCAGCGTGTCGCCGACGATGGCGGCCCGGTCGCAATGGCGTCCGTGGCCGAGCACCATCAGCGGAAGGAACGCGACGAAGGCGAGGCCGAAGACAATGGTGCCGACAACGACCACGGCCGTCGGCCAGCCGGACCCGGCCAGCACCAGTGTCCACCATGGAACACCGAAGAGCAGGATCAGGACGACCGCGAGCGACCCGCCGAGGCGGAACACCCGCCTCGGCCGTCGTACCCGCGCGGCCGGTTCTGCTTCATCCAGAGTCATCGCCCGCACTCCCGGACCGGTGTGCATGCAGCATGACATGTACCGGCGAGGCTGCGCCACGACCGTGTCGTCCGTCCCGAGTGGACGGACATTCGCCGGTCAAGGAGCCGGACTGATCGCGTTGCTCGGCGCCCCGCCGTTGCCGTCTGCGCTCTCGAGCGCGGTCGTGGCGCCGCCGCCCAGCTTCGCCAGCAGCGCGGCCAGGTCGACGCCGGTCAGGTCGGATCCCAACTGCAGGCCCTGGGCGACATTCGCGGCGACTGAGCGGGTGAGCGACGAAGCGCCGTCGGTAGAGAGGACGGTCAGTTTGTCGATGGCGCCGATGGGCGCCGAGGCGGCCTGGACCACGCTCGGCAGGACCCGCAACAACAGGTCGAGCACGGCGGCGTCGCCGTAGCGGCCGAAAGCCTCCGCCTTGGCCTGCATCGACTCCGCCTCGGCCCGACCACGAGCCAGGATGGCGGTGGCATCAGCCGCTCCCTCCCGCTCGACCGCTTGCGCCACCGCGGTGCGCCGCAACTGTTCGGCCTCGCCCTGTTTCGCGCCCTCGATCGCGGCCGCCTCGGCGAGCGCCATCCGACGGGCCCGTTCGCCCGCACCGATAAGGCGGGCCTCCTCGGCCTGGGCCTGCGCCGACGCAATGGTCGTTTGGCGGTTCGCATCCGCCTGGAGCACCGCCGCGTTCCGCGCGGCCTCGGCCTCCTGCTCGGTCTTGTACCGGGCGGCATCGGCAGGCTTACGAACCTCGGTGTCGAGCTGCCGTTCCTTGAGTTCGGCGTTGCGCTCGGCGACCTTCTGCTGCTCGGTGAGGATGGCCTGCTGCCGCTCGGCCTCGGCCAACGGTCCGGCCGCGGCGGCCCTGGCGTTGGCGGCATCGATCTCGGCCTGCACCTCGGCCTTCTTCAATGCCAGGTTGCGTTCGCCGATGGCGATCGCCTCCTCGGCCTTCATCCGCTCGGTCTCGGCGGTCTGGCGAGCCTGGGCCTCGGCGATCGCGGCGGCCCGGAGCACCCGGGCCGCTTCCGGACGGCCCAGGTCCT
>JBKPDY010000011.1:0-52911 GCA_046728155.1 Actinomycetota bacterium | reverse complement strand
AGATGCCTGCCGGGCCTGCCCGCGACGCCATCGAGGCGGAGACGAACCGCCGGGCCGGCCTACCCTACGCCAGCCTCAGCCCGGACGAGCGCATCACGTTACTGGGTGGGCTTGCCGCGCTTCCGGGCTGACCTGACCGGGGCACCTCGCATAAACCCACACACGAAGGCCGCTCCGAGGCACGGGTAAGAAATAGCCAATGGGACCAGTCACAGCGCCGGCCCAACGTGGCGCGAGCCTGCTCGACGATGAGGCCACACACACTATCGGTCGAACCATGCGAACGGCCTAATGTAGATGGCAGCCCTGGTCCTGGGCGATCGAGCGCAGGCGACACGACGCGCGTCCGGCTAGGATGCTCGCCATGATGCGGATGCGACGCGTCGTGTTAGCCGTCTCGTTGACCCTCGTGGTAGGCGGATGCTCGGCCACGCACGCCGTGAATGTGTCAGCAAACGCCGGCTCGGCGACAGTGTCGATCGGCGACACGTTGAATGTCGATTTCGGCGACACCAACCAATCGATCGGCGACTCGTGGTACCTGGTTGGGAAACCGGATCCCGCGGTTCTCATCGAGAAGGACCGGAGTTTTGACTCTGACTGTGCGCAGCCGGGCTGCGGGAGTCGGCTGACCTGGGTTTTCAATGCGACCGGCATTGGAGCGACCACGGTAGTGTTCCGATACTGCTACCGCTCCCGTCCGGAGAGCTGCCAGCCTGGACCTGGCCGCGGACCAGCCAATCCGGTGTCGCTGATGGTCACGGTCCGTTAGTCGGCGCTGATGTTGCGCGAATGAGTGAGACCTAGTGGAACCGCGTGTAGCCGGCGTCGTCCGGCCGCTCGGCCATCATGATCCTCACGTAGGTCAGTTCGAGATCCAGCTCCGAGCCAGCGCCAGCAACGCAATTCCGCATCGGCCGTCGATCATTTCTGTCGGCGCTGAGCCACCGCGGAACGGCTGCGGCAAGTCCAGCGGCGAGAAGCCCGCGGACTTGCGCACCACCGTCCACACCCAGTAAAGGCCGTGGCGTACCGCCGGGTCACCCCGCCCTGGGGGCGCAATGACGCCATCACCTCCGGACTCGGGGAGCGATGGTCGGTGCCCGACATCTTCTTCAAGCCGTACCCGGCCAACCACTTCACCCACGCCGGCATCGACGCGGCACGGGCACTTCGTAAGGGTGGACTCGACATCGACACGATCAGCTCCATACGGCTCGGAGTGCCTGCGGCGACGGTTCGCACCATCGGCGAGCCCATCGACGTAAAACGCACCCCGGAGACCGGCTACATGGCCCAGTTCAGCGGCCCGTACACGGTCGTCGCCAGGCTGCTCGGTGGCGGCGGCCTCGGGTGGGGCTCGAGGACTTCACCGACGAACTGGCTCGGGATCCGCAGCGGCGAAAGCTGATGGCCCTCGTCGAGGTCGTGCGCGACGATCGATGTTCGGAGATCTTCCCATACCAGTTCCCGGCGGTGCTGCGCGTGCGCACCCATGACGGGCGCGAGCTGGTGGAGGAGGTTTTCACCACCCGAGGGGGACCGCAGCGTCCGTTGACATTCGACGACCTGTCTCGAAAGTTCGCCGACAACGCCGGCCGGGTGCTGCGACCCGAGGCCGTGCAAGGGATACGCGACACCTGCGCCCGGCTCGAGACGCTCACCGACGTCGATGAGCTGCTCGGGCCGATGCGGTCCCTACCAGTCGCGGGAAGCAAAGGAGGACTCGATGCCCACACTTGACCTGCTCGTCAGGAACGTACGGGTGGTCCGGCCGGACCACCCGTACGTGGCGGATCTCGACCTGGGCATCGCCGACGGCCGGTTCGCCCGCGTCGAGCCGGCGATCGATCCCCATGACGCCCGCACCGTCATCGACGGCGACGGAAAGCTGGCGTTCCCCGGGGCCGTCGACGCGTACCAGCACTGGGGGATCTACAACCCGCTTGAGGAGGATGCCCGGAGTGAGAGCCGCGCCGCCGCGCAGGGCGGGGTGACCACCGGCATTACCTACGTGCGCACCGGCGCGTACTACATGAACCGTACCGGTCCCTACGCCGAGGTATTTCCAGACGTGCTGAGCGCGGCCGAGGGACGCGCGTACGTCGACTACGGCTTCCACGTGGCGCCGATCCTCAGGCGGCACATCGGCGAGATCCCCGACATGATCAGTGAGTTCGGCGTGCCGTCATTCAAGATCTTCATGTTCTACGGCACGCACGGTCTGCACGGCCGCTCCTCGGACCAGTCGTCGTTCCTCATGCTCGGCGACGACGACTCGTACGACTACGCCCATTTCGAGTTCGTCATGCGCGCCATCCAGAAGGCGCGCGAGGATGACCGGTTCCGCGGCATCGCCGACTGCATTTCGCTGTCCCTGCACTGTGAGACTGCGGAGATCATGAGCGCCTACACCAGGATCGTGGAGGAGGAGGGCAGGCTGAAGGGACTCGAGGCGTACAGCGCGTCCCGTCCGCCCCACTCCGAAGGGCTCGCCATCACCATCGCCGCATACCTGGCTCACGAAACCGCACTTCCCACCATCAACCTGCTGCATCTCTCGTCACGCAAGGCGGTCGAGGCCGCGATGATGATGGCCAACACCTTTCCCCACATCGACTTCCGCCGGGAAGTGACGATCCGCCACCTCCTCGCCGACATCCATACGGCCAGCGGGATCGGGGGCAAGGTCAACCCGCCACTGCGTCCGCGCGAGGATGTCGAAGCGTTGTGGGAGCATCTGCTCCGGGGAGATATCTCCTGGGTTGTGAGCGACCACGCGTGCTGCCGAGAGGAGACGAAGTTCGGCCAACCCCGCGACGACGTGTTCGCGGCCAAGTCAGGTTTCGGCGGGACCGAATATCTCCTGCCCGGACTGATCAGCGAGGGTCGCCGCCGTGGCCTGCCCTACCAGCAGATCACACGGCTCACGTCCTGGAATCCGGCCCGACGGTTCGGGCTTTACAGCAAGGGCACGATCGCCGAAGGCTACGACGCGGACTTCTGCCTGGTCGATGAAGACGAGTCCGTCACCGTCCACGCCGAGGACTCCGAGTCCACGCAGGGATATACGCCATTCGAAGGGTTTGAACTCACGGCCAGGGTTACCGACACATTTCTGCGCGGGCATCCCGTTCTCGCCGACCGACGCAGCGTCGGTGAGCCGCGTGGCCAGTACGTGCGACGACCCACGAACCGGTAGCTGGTACGGGCTGCTGTGTCATTGGCTACGGGCTGGTCCTGTTAGCGATCGGCGGAGCCGGTTGACATACCACAGGGTTGACACCACCACCCGCCCGTGCAAGCTTCGCATTCATGACCAGCAGCGCCCGACGGGTGCCTGATCGCGCGCCGGGCCGGCGCCGCACGCGCGTCCTGTTGGTCTGTGTCGGTGCCTCGGCGATGATGGCGCTATCAGGGCCAGCGATCGCGGCAGGGCATGCGCCGCCACCCGCGACGACGGCATCGCCGGCTGAGCCGCCGCAAGTTGCCGGCAGCCCAGTCTGCACCATCACGGATGACCGTATCTCGAACGTTTCTGGTCTAGCGGCGACACCCAGCGGATTCGTGGTGATCGACAGTGGCGTCGCGGGCCTGTCCAACATCACCGTCTTTCACGTCAACGCCCGATGTGCCGTCACCAATGTCGACACCCGCCTACGCCAGCCGCGGGACCCTAGCGACCTGGCCGTCGCCTCCGACGGCACGAGCTACGTTGCAGACTTCGGAGATGTCGACCGGGGCCGCCCATCGATCGCGATGTGGAAACTGGCCGGGAATGACGCCACAACCATCTACCGCATGAGCTTTCCCGACGGCGCCAAGGACGCGCGCGCGATGCTACTCGGCGCCGGCGACATCCCGGTCATCATCGCCACCAACGGCAGTCTCTACACGCCTTCGGCATCTCTCCAACCCGAGATCCCGGCGCCCGGCGTGGTATTGACGAGAGTCGGTCGGTTTGTTCCTCCCCAGACCGACACCGCCAACCCGCTCGGCGTCGTCGGAACGACGGTTGTCACCGGCGCCGCACGATCACCGGATGGGTCCAAAGTGGTCATCCGTACGTATGCCGACGCGTTCGAATGGGATGTGGCCGATGGAAACGTCGTCAAGGCAATCACCACGGAGCAACCACGCCGTACTCCGTTGCCAAATGAACGCGACGGCGAGGCGATCGCGTACAGCAGCGACGGCGTGTTCTTCTACACCGCGTCGGGCAACACCAAGATAACCGGCGCAACATCAATCCTTCGCTATACCCCGTACGCGCCGAGCACGTTGACCAAACGCAGTCAGAGCGGAGATTCGACTGTCAGCTGGTGGGCCCAACTCACGCTCGAGCAGCTCAATGTCTTCTTCGCCGCTTTGGCCGGCCTGGGCGTCGCCGTCATCATCGCCGGCGTCATCGGTATCCGCCGCGCTGGTCGCCGTCCAAGCGGACACGATGAGGACAACGGTGATAGATATGACGACAGCCGCTCGACGGGCCAGCCGGAGTCCCAGCCGCTGGATCCCTACCCCAGACGCGACGGTGACAAGCCGCTGCGACGCAGGGCCGTCGGCTGGGCGACGCCGCCAACCAGTCGGCCAGGGTTCCACGACAATCTTCCGCAAAGCGAACAACCAAGGATCAGTGACTCGCAGTTCCCCCAAGGCGGTGACCCCGGACACGGCTACGCCAACGAGCGGGATCAACCGCGAGGGCACGCCTCCGACAACGAGGACATGAACCCTCGACCCGAGGGTCCCGGACTCGGATTCCGCAGCCGGGACCCGTGGTGAGATCCGCGACGGCCGCAGTCGTACACACATGACGACCGCCCTAACCACGGCGCCGGTCTGAATGCCTCCAGCTTGTCGGGCGGCTTGATCGAGCGGGCTCGTGGTCATTGGAGCCATCATCTACTGTGGACATAGGTTGCGCGGCGTACGCGTGCCGCCGCTGCCGACACGCACCCCAGCGTGACGGTGCCGACCAGTCGGCCGGCGGCCGGATCGTCGGGTGGCGTGACGCGCAGGTCGAACACCGCCAACTGGTTGGTCGTCTCAAACGTCACGAATACGTACCCGCGTCGTGGGACGCCGCGACCTCGGCAGCGCCAACCCGCAACGTACGGCGCCGACGGTACGGATATCTCTAGCCGCGTACTGCCGGAGCGTGGCGAATGGGTGGTTGTCTGTCCCATCCCGGGATGAGTGGCCGAAGATCGGTGTTCCAGCATCAGAAATGACGCGTGGAGCCTGTTGCAGTATCGCGAATTGTGGTGTCCCGTGGGCAGTTGCGATCGACGCCCGGAGCTTGGTGAAAGGAGGGCCGTTGTGTCCCACATCCTGGGAGGCGGTCGAAGATCGCTGTTCCAACACCAGAAACGACACGTGGCGGCGCTTCTCGTGCCCTTACGGCGATCATGCGATCGGTTCCCAGTATGTGGATATGATGCCGGCTGGCGCTGTCACCGAGGCGTTCCCCGAGAGTGACTTGGCCCTGGGGAAACGAGAATCCGCAACAGGCTCCTCACGCGCGGTTCCTGATGCCGGAACACCGATCTTCGGCGCTTTATCCAGGGATGGGAGAGGCAACGATTCCGCCACGCTCCGGGAGTCGACCTCGCAACGGTCCTCAGGACACCACAGTTCGCATGCTGGAACACGCTCGATGAGAGAACTCGTCAGGGCCTCGGTCAGCCATACGGCGCCTCCGGCGCCTCTCACAAGCTCAATCGGTTCGGGCGCAAGAGCGAGCTCTTGCTCCTCTCGCCTCAATCGTTTGTGCCGACGTAGGCCGCGAGGTGCTCGCCGGTGAGGGTGGAGCGGGCGGCGACGAGGTCGTCGGGTGTGCCCTCGAAGACGATCCGGCCGCCGTCGTGGCCCGCACCGGGTCCGAGATCGATGATCCAGTCGGCGTCCGCCATGACCGCCAGGTGGTGCTCGATGACGATGACCGACTTGCCTGCGTCGACGAGTCGGTCGAGCAGGCCGAGCAGCTGCTCGACGTCGGCGAGGTGCAGGCCGCTCGTCGGCTCGTCGAGGACGTAGACGCCGCCCTTCTCGGCCATATGAGTGGCCAGCTTGAGTCGCTGCCGCTCGCCGCCGGACAGCGTAGTGAGCGGCTGGCCGACGCTGAGGTAGCCGAGCCCGACGTCCGCGAGCCGGCCGAGGATGGCGTGCGCGGCCGGCGTGCGCGCCTCGCCGGCGCCGAAGAACTCCTCGGCCTCGGTCACCGACATTGCGAGCACCTCGCTGATGTCGCGGCCGCCGAGCAGATATGTGAGCACCTTGGCCTGGAACCGCTTCCCCTCGCACTCCTCGCAGACCGTTGCGACGCTGGCCATCATCGCCAGGTCGGTGTAGATGACGCCCGCGCCGTTGCAGTTGGGGCAGGCGCCCTCGGAGTTGGCGCTGAACAGCGCCGGCGTCACCCCGTTGGCCTTCGCGAACGCCTTGCGGATCGGGTCGAGCAGTCCGGTGTAGGTCGCCGGGTTGCTCCGTCGCGAGCCACGGATCGCGCCCTGGCCGATCGATACCACACCCTTGCCAGCAGGGAGCGACCCGAGCATGAGCGAGCTCTTGCCGGAGCCGGCGACGCCGGTGACGACGACGAGCACCCCGAGCGGGATGTCGACGTCGATGTCCCGGAGGTTGTGCGTCGTAGCGCCGCGGATCTCCAGCTTGCCGGTGGGGGTCCGCACCGTCTCCTTGAGGACGGTCCTGTCGTCGAGATGCCGGCCAGTAACGGTGTCGCTGGCCCGCAGCCCCTCGATGGTGCCCTCGAAGCAGACGCTGCCGCCCGCCGCACCGGCGCCGGGCCCGAGGTCGACGACGTGGTCGGCGAGCGCGATCACCTCCGGCTCGTGCTCCACGACGAGCACCGTGTTGCCCTTGTCCCGCAGCTGCAGCAGCAGGTCGTTCATCCGCTGGATGTCGTGAGGGTGCAGCCCCGTGGTGGGCTCGTCGAACACGTAGGTGACGTCGGTGAGCGAGGACCCGAGATGGCGGATCATCTTGGTGCGCTGCGCCTCGCCGCCAGACAGAGTGCCGGACGGCCGGTCGAGCGAGAGGTAGCCGAGCCCGATCTCCACGAACGAGTCGAGGATCTGCTGCAGCGCGGCGAGCAGCGGCGCGACCGACGGCTCGTGGAGGCCACGGACCCATTCGGCGAGGTCGCTGATCTGCATCGCGCAGGCCTCGGCGATGTTCTCCCCCTTGATCCTCGACGACCTCGCCTCCTTGCTGAGTCGGGTGCCGTCGCACTCGGGACAGGTCGTGAAGGTCACCGCCCGCTCCACGAAGGCGCGGACATGGGGCTGTAGCGCGTCGACGTCCTTCGACAGGATCGACTTCTGGATCTTCAAGATCAGCCCCTCGTACGTCAGGTTGATACCGTCGACCTTGATCTTGGTGGGCTGCTTGTAGAGCAGGTCGTGCAGTTCCTTCTTGGTGTACTTGCGGATCGGCTTGTCCGGGTCGAAGAAGCCGCACCCGCGGAAGATGCGTCCGTACCAGCCGTCCATGCTGTAGCCGGGGACCGTGAGTGCGCCCTCGTTGAGCGACAGGCTGTCGTCGTACAGCACAGACAGGTCGAAGTCGGTGACCGAGCCCATGCCCTCGCAGCGCGGACACATGCCGCCGAGGCGGGTGAAGGTCGCCTTCTCGGTCTTCGTCTTACCGGCGCCGCGCTCGATGGTGATCGCGCCACTGGCCTTCACCGACGGGACGTTGAACGAGTACGCGTTGGGCGAGCCGATGTGCGGCTTCCCGAGCCGGCTGAAGAGGATGCGCAGCATAGCGTTGGCGTCGGTTGCGGTGCCCACGGTGGAGCGGGGGTTGGAGCCCATCCGCTCCTGGTCTACGACGATCGCGGTCGTCAGGCCGTCGAGTACGTCGACCTCCGGCCGGGACAGCGTCGGCATGAAGCCCTGCACGAAGGCGCTGTAGGTCTCGTTGATCAGCCGCTGCGACTCCGCGGCGATTGTGCCGAACACCAGCGAACTCTTGCCCGAGCCGGAGACGCCCGTGAACACCGTCAGCCGCCGCTTCGGAATCTCGATGCTGACGTCCTTAAGGTTGTTCACGTGTGCGCCCTGCACGCGGATCAGATCGTGGCTGTCGGCAACATGCAATTCAGGCGACTGTGTTTCCGTCCTCGTGGCCTTGCTCATCGTGTCTCCTCGATCATCGCGGGGTCGCCCAGCCCTGGCCGAACTGCCCGGGTGACAGCCGGGTTCGTGCCGGTCGGGGTGTCCGTCGGCGTGGCCACCAGCAGCGCCTGGCACGCTTAGCGCGGGAGCGGGGTCGGCACTCATCGGTCCTGAAGCAGCCCGAGGACGTTGCCATCGGGGTCGGCGACGGTGGCCACCAGGCGGCCGCCACCGACGTCGCGCACGGGCTCCTTCATGGTGGCACCGGCAGCGGTCACCTCGGCCAGCTTCGCCTCGATGTCCGGCACGTGCCAGTAGGCCACCGGTGAGGTCATACGCTGCGGTCCACCGCCCGGCACCAGCCCGATGTGCTGGCCCGCGGCTTCGAACCCGACGTAGTAGGACCCCTCGGTTTGCGGCGGTACGCCGAGCAGGGCGGCGTACACCTCCTTGGCTTTCGCCAGGTCGGAAACGGGATGCAGCACGGTCTTGATTCCCTGGGTCGAAGAGCCGGTCATGGTCACTCCTGAAATCATGGGTTTGATCGGGATTGTCTGGCTTGAAGAGGAACGGGAAGTCCAGAGATCGACGGCTCGATCGCCCGGATGGCGATTCGCTGTTGGCCGTTCGCCTTAAGCGGGCCCAGCCCGCAAGAGAAGGAGGACCGCGGGGACCACCTCCCCGCGGTTGCGAGAGAAGGCCAGGGATGCGTGGGGGTCGTCGAGCGGGAGGAAGCTCGCCTGAGTGGTGATGTCCATGGCGGTCACGCTAGCTGCGGCTCCGGGGCCGGCGCTTCTCGAATCCTGATCGTCTGTTCTCCGCGCTGCGCTACCGCTGTCTCGGCGGCAACGAGAGCCACGAGGCCCAGTCGATCAGGGCGGGAGAGGGCCCGCGACCACAGCGAGCACCCGAGCGTTCCGGGTGCATCGCTAGGGAACTCACCCGCCCGAGCCGCAGGGCGGAGCACGATCGGAGAAGCGCGGGGGGCACTGGCTCCCTAGCGTTGCGGGCATGGATCTCACGGTTCCCGGTTGCCTCGTCCAACTCCATGACCCCGACCTCGCACTGGCAATCGACCGCGACGTAATCGCCCTGGAACCGCTGCCACGAATGTCGACGTCGGCGCCATTTTCGAAGCTGCGTGCCTCGGGCGCCGAGATCGTGCAGGAGCCGACCGAGCGCCCGTCGGGAACGCGGGAGACGGCGACTCGTCCGGCGATTCTGGTGCGCATCGACCAGCCGCCCGCCGCGTCGTCGTGACGCGGCCGACGCGATCGGGCCGTGGTGGCTGAGACTGGTGGCCAGGGGCGGGATCGAACCGCCGTGGACAACATCCCTGGTGTCGGGAGTGGCGTGTCGCGGGTGCGGGAGCCGGTGCCACGGTCGGCGGTCGTGTCGTCGCACCTTGGGTCCTTTGGTCGTGTGTTCGGCCAACCGGTACTTCGCCGGATCTTGCCCGGAATGCTGATCTCCGCGGTCGGCGATGGGATGAGCATGGTCGCGGTGGCCTGGCTCGCGGTGCAGATCGCACCACCCGGCCAAGCCGGCGTGTGGACCGGGCTGGCGGTCGCGGCATATGCGTTGCCGGCAACGGTTGGCGCTGCGCTGCTTGGCGGACTGGTGCGCGGGTTGCACGGCGCGAGGCTGGTCGCGGTCGACGCCTGGCTGCGGGCGGCCGCGCTGGCCACGATCGCAGCGTTCGCCGTGGCGGGAGTGCTTGCCCCGGCGGGTTACGTAGCGTTGCTTGCGGCCTCGTCGCTGCTGCATGCCTGGGGCAACGCCGGGGCATACACACTGATTGCTGAGTCGCTGCCCGACGAGGACCGGGTGACGGCCAACGCGCTGGTGTCGACGTTCACGTCGGCTGCGATTGTGGTTGGCCCGGCCCTGGCCGGCGGTCTGACCGCCCTGGCCGGTCCGGCCTGGGTCATCGGTGCGGATGCGGCGAGCTTCGCGGTGCTTGCGGCAAGCTGTTGGCGAGTGTCGCCGCCCTCCCGTCCAGCCTCCGCCGCGATCACGCCGACCGGGACGGCGGTAAGTGGATGGCGCAGCATCGTCGCGTATCCGCAGCTGTCCGGGCTGGTCGCGGTGACCTGCGTCTTCTTCTTCCTATACGGCCCGGTCGAGGTCGCTTTGCCGATCCATGTCGCCCGGGAGCTGCGCACCTCACCCGCCCTCCTCGGCGTGTTCTGGGCGGTGTTCGGGTTTGGGGCGACGCTTGGCGGCCTTGGGTCGAGCCTGCTGCGTCGTCGGTCTCTGTGGGCGGTGGTTGTGGGCATCATCATCGGTTGGGGTGCTGCCCTGCTGCCACTCGGGCTCACTGACGCAGTCCTGCCGGGGTTGGTCGGCTTCGCCATCGGCGGGTTGATCTACGGCCCGTTCACAGCGATCTGCACCGCGCTGTTTCAACGCACGAGCCCTCCCCAGGTGCTCAGCCGTGTGCTGGCCACCCGTACCGCGCTGACCACGCCGTCCACCGCACTGGGGACGCTGCTGGGGGGCCCGTTGGTCGCGGCTGTCGGCGGCCGGCAAACACTGCTGGCCTCCGCACTGCTGACTATCGCGCTCGGCGCGTTGGTAGCGCTTGTCGTCGGGATCAAGCGACTGCGGGTTGGCCGAGCCGGTTGAGGTCCACGGCCGCCGGAGCGGGGCCGCGATGGCCGGCCGCCTCCACCGTGCCGAGACCGATGGTGAACCCGTTCAACCGAAGTTCAACGTGCTCCGGGATTCCTTCGCTTGGGGTACGAAAGGGTCTCCTCGAACCCGAGGAGATCACGATAGAAGCGAAGGCCAGCCTCGATGTCCCGGGGTGTAGAGATTGACCAGCGCTGTGACGAACACACGCTGCAACTTACCAGGCAAGGCGGCCAGCCAAAGACCGTCCTCATCAGCCGCCTGAGCCGCCCTCGGTAGCCGAGCCGATCAGAAGATCATCTATACCCGACGAAGGTCCGCAACTCCCAGTCAGAAGCGCCAGCGGGTGGCGCGGCTGGGCTCGACGGTCTCCACCGCGATGGCCGTGCGCGGGGTCAGCCCGTACACACGCCAGGGAGGTGGCCCAGCGGACTGGGCGCTGTACTCAGCGGTCAGGGCCAAGCCGGTCTCGTCGACCTGCGCCGGCCACCCCTCCGCCGACCACCGCCGGGCCATCTCAGCCACCACGGTCGGATCGTCGACCTTGACCGCTTCGCCCTCCACGACGAGGTCGAACTCGTAGACCGCGATGCTCAGCGCACACCGCGGGTCACGAGCCAAGTTACGGCCCTTGCGGGTTCCCTCCCCAGTCTCGAACCAAAACGCCCCGTCCGCCCACAACCCACCGATGCCGGTGACGTGTGGGCTGCCGTCAGGGTTGAGCGTGGTCAGCCAGCACGTGTGCCGGTCCGGACCACCGCTGCCCGGCGCCTGGGGGACGCCTCGTTCGAGCCGCTCGGTGATCCGGGTCCACTCCATTGGTTCGGCACCATACAAGTGCGCGAGGTTCGTGGTCTGCATACCGAAACAGATTGCCACGCAGTGCCGCAATCATCGGGCCAGCGCATGCACAGCGTCGCCTAGTAGTTATCCGGCGCAGGGTGAGCCGTCGAGATGTTGGCCTACAGTTCGCCGCAACTGCCCGGCTCGGCTCATCGTCAGTTGCAGGCAGGTATTCAGGTCGGCCGCGAGAATGCCGCCCAGGAACAATGCGGCCCGGTCCGGACAGCTGCGTAGCGTGACCGACGACGCCGCCCAGGCCGTCAAGTCCGGTTTCACGCCGGTCGTCCATACAGCCGCCGGAACCCAAGCGAGCGCCTGCCCGGCACCCGACACCGACACGGTGAAATCGGCGGCTCCGGTGCCCATCGCTAGCGGAAGCTTCCGGAAGTACCAATGAATACCGGCAGGAAGCCGCAAGCCCACGTCCTCGGCCAGCGGCGGCTCGGTATCCATCATCCCAAGTCCCCGAAGTGGGGTTTCGGGGACGGTCTCGCTGGGTTGCACGCTTGCCGCTTCTGAGCAACCCAACGACACGTGCCGAGTAGCGAAGGCGGCCGGTGTCGCGGAGGTAGATGCCGGACGTGGCGCCGGCAAACCGTCGGCGGCCCGCCCGGTGCAGGCGGCGGCCACCACCATGACCGCTACCAGACTTCCGATCAGCCGAGCGTCCCGTGGCATTTAGAACCTTCGCTGATCAACATTGGTCTCCCGTCTCGCGGACGCCCTAATCCTCGTCCTGGTTGACGAGGATGGAGCGGTGGCTGAGCCGAGTCGTTTGCTGAGGGCAAGATCGCTGATGGAACATCGGCCGTTGGACAAAGTCGTTCCCCCCGGCGAACTGGCGACCAGCAGCAGTCCGTTGCGTAGCCAGGACTGTTGTGGGCCGTTGATCAGCCGTTGGGGCGTGACTCGATCGCCTGCAGCGACCACTTGTTTCCGTCCGGATCGGCGAAGTAGACGAAGTTGCCCCACGGCTGCACCTGGACGTCGCTGGCATCGACGCCTACGTCGAGCAGTTGCCGGCGCGCCGCCTCGGCGTCGGCGACCACAGCCTGGATTTCTTGTGTGCCCGGAGTCTTGTCGGTCGTGCCCTCGCCGATCACGATGGAGCAGGCCGAGCCGGGTGGTGTCAGCTGGACGAACCGCAGGCCGTCGTGCACCCGGTGATCGTGGTCGGCGTTGAAGCCCACCTTCTGGTAGAACGCCTTGGCCCGGTCGACATCGGTCACCGGAACGGGGATGAGTTCGATCTTCCAGTCCATGGTCCCACCGTAGGACGTGGGTATGACATCGGCACAGGCCGACCGCTGAACGGTACCACTCACGACATCGAAAGAGATGCTCGCCTGATTCTGAAGCGTGAGCCTCATCAGAGGGTCTGTGGCGATTGGAAGGAGCGTCGTCGTCAGCGGCGACCGCGTATGGAAACCCCCGACCCTCGCGACACGCATCCGGATGGCGCGTGAGGCTGTAATGGACTTCCGAGAGGTCCGCATGGGGCTGACAGCAAACCCCCTAGCGCGGGCTTTGGTCCGCCTGCCGGGGCAGCGCCCACAGCATGAGGTAGAGAACATGCGGGCGCCCGGCCTGATCGAAGTTGGCGAACGTGACGCTGGGATTGTCGGGATCGCCGGCATCGATGAGAAACGTTCGCTCATCGATGGGCTGCGCGACAAGTGTCTGATCTTCGTCCTTGATGAGCAGGTGGTCGGCCTCCGCGGTCACCTCCACTCGCTGATCGGGCCAGGCGTAGACGCCGGCGTACCGGGCAAGGTCCGCCACGGCGCCCGGAGTTAGCCGCAGCGGCGGGACTTGGATGCCGAACTCGGCCGCCATGACCTCGGTGAATACGGTCCGGTAGAGCGCCCTACCGGTGTCGCCGTTGCTGAGAAACGCAACCGCCGCCGTCTGCCCCGGCAGGATCCGCAGCACCGCGCGTTCGCCGGTCACCAGGCCGTCCCAGCCCCACACCGGGCCGCCGGGCCAGTCGAACCGGGCCCAGCCGAGGCACCAGTCGTCCAACCACCCGTGGATGGGTACGTGGGCCTGGACAGCCCGCAGGGCGGCGAGGCGGTCATCGTCCAGGTGCGTCGCGGCCAGCCGAAGCAGGTCGGTGGCGGTTGTCCCGGTCGTCAGACCGGCCGGTGCGTAGGCCCGTGAGCGGAGGTGCTCGACCGGGACCGGACCGTCCGGCGTCGTCGTATGACCGCTGGCCCGCAACGGATCCGGAGCGGCCCGGAAGGTGGTATCGGCGAGAGCGTCCGACAGATACCGCCGCATGGCGTCTTCCCAGGGGCCACCGGTAACGGATTCGATGACGCGGCCGAGCACGCACCAGCCGGCGTTCGAGTACGACCAGGTGCCGGCCGGCCCCGGGGGACCGGTCAGCTCGGCCACCAGCCCGGCGAGCGCCGCGTCACTGTGGTCGTCACGACGGGCGAAGCCGAACTCGAGATCCTGGGTCAGGGGGATCTGGGAGCGGTTGGCGAGCAGGTCCCACAGCGTTGCGCGGCGAGCCCAGGCGCACCCGGCCAACACCGGAACGTGGGTCGCCACCTTGTCGTCCAACGACAGCTGTCCGGCGCCGGCCAATCGCGCGATCACCGTGGCGACCATGGGCTTGGTGAGCGATCCGGCGCTGAACCGGGTCTGCGGCGTCACTGGCACGCCGGTGGTGACATCGGCGAGCCCGGTGCACGCTTTCGTGATCGTGCC
The DNA here is from genome assembly GCA_046728155.1 of Actinomycetota bacterium. Taxonomy (GTDB): domain Bacteria; phylum Actinomycetota; class Actinomycetes; order Mycobacteriales; family Micromonosporaceae; genus CAWDLX01. Next base: position 38,578 of record JBKPDY010000011.1, on the reverse strand, counting down.
GTTGCGGAGGACCGCGATCGACGCCCCAGGTACGCCATGCCGGTCGGCCTGGTCACGCAGCAGTTCCGCCAGCTGCCACTCGTTCATGATCGTGAGCAGCTGGTGACGAAGTCGGTGATGACCGGCCAGTACCGGTCCGGTGCGTCGAGCCAGACGAAGTGGCCGGCACCCGAGAGGACCTCCAGTCGGCCGGCGCCGGGAGGGAGTCGTTCGACGATTTCCCGGGCCGCGCCGAGCGGCGTCACCGGGTCGAGTTCGCCGACGTGGACCAGCGTCGGCGACTCGATCCGCGGCAGTTGGTCGAGGATGTCCAACCGGGTGATAAGCCGCATGCCGTGGGTGTTGAGATCACTGTTCAGCGGGGCTCGAGACAGCTGTTCGTCGTCCGGTATCCGCGGCCCGAAGGCGGCGAAGACCAGGGCGTCCTCCTCCTCGGTCACCGGCTCGCCGCCGAAGCTGCGGGCGGCGACGTCGGCGAGCCTGTCCCCGCCGACCCGCCTGAACGCTTCGACCAGCCGGACCACGTCCCACCGGGCGAAGCCCGACTGGACGATCAGCCCAGCCGCGTGGCCCGGGTGCCGAGCTCCGTACAGGAGGACGCACGGGCCGCCCATCGAGTGTCCAAAGACGATCGGGTCCTCGATGCCCACCGTGTCGCAGAACACCCGGATGTCGTCGGCGCAGCGTTCGAAGGTCCACGTCGCTGCGTCACCCCACTCGCTGCGCCCATGCCCGCGCAGGTCCAGGTACACGACCTGTGCGTTGGCGGTGAGCTCATCGAACGCGGGCTTGAAGTACGAATGGTCAAACGAGCCTGGACCGCCATGCACAAGCACCACCGTGGGCCGCAAGCTCATATGGCGGCCGCTGGGCACCAGGCCGGCCCCATCCACGTCGAACCAGAGCTTCCCTCCGTTCACATCGACATGCATCGCGCCAACCTCTCAGCATCGGTGAACGGCCAGAGTATGCCCGCGGCGGCACGTTGTGCGGTATCGGATCGGTGACCGCACATGCGATCGCGGGGACTTCGGCGGCGCCCCGGGCAACTGCTGTCGCTCATGCCCTCCAACCATCCGTCCGACGCGCGCATGAGCGCGCGGGCCTGCGCACCACAGCACGAGCGAGTTCCGACTGGCGTGGCAGAATGCGGCCATGGATCGCGACGTGACGCCCGAGGTGAGCGCCCTCGCGATAAACGTCACGATCCCGGAGGCACTGCGCTGGACGGACACTCGCCGCGGTGAGGCCTTCACCCTGACCACGCTCAACGTCCGGCTTCTACCGGACGGGCACCTCGCGGTGAAGGCCTACGGCCGTCCGACCGGGGGTGGCCGCGGCACATATGTGTCGTTCCCCGTCCCCAACAAGGCCGAGCTGGCGGCTCTCATCACCGAGGCTGCCGGTCGCGCCGGCGCGTTGTGGGCCGCCCACCGCGGTCTGAACTCAGCACCTTCGGTGACTTGATCTTCGGTCGGACCGCCCGACCTGATGGTGCGCCCAGCAAACGGCGGCGAATGAACGCTGTTGATCGAGGTGTATCCCGCGGTTGGTGTTTCCCCGATACTTGACCATGAGTTTTAGGGCCTCGCCCCAGGTAACCTGTTGCAGGGTCAGGTGTGCGGCGACATCTCGTACGGTCCAGCCCTGGCATAGCGATGGGTGATGCCACTCCTGGTCGGTGAGTTGGTCGAGCATGGCGGCGACGCGCAGTCGCTGCGCATCGATGGCCTCCCAGGCGCGGTCGCGGTCCAGCAAGGTTGTCATGTGGACACCTACACGGTGCGCAGACGGATGAGCATCGTGACGAGCGACTCGATCTGTGAGTGCTGGCGACATCAACATCCGACTGAGCCACAAATCGGTGACGCACCTGAGGTCAGTCCATGCGTGCCCAGAAGTCGTACGGGTTCTGCCCGGGGCGGAACCCGTTAGCCTCTGCCATGTCTGCCGCGTCCCGGAATCCGCGGGCGACGGTTGAGGGCTCGTGGGCGTCACTTCCGAACGTCACTGCTGCTCCATTCTCTTCGTGCCACCACCTGACGAGGGTCGACTGCAACGGCATAGCCGTGTTTACCTCGAGAGCCCTGCCCGACTGAGCAGTCGCCCGCAGCGCGTGTCGGAACTCCTCTTCGAACGCCGAGAGATCGAACGGGCCGGCTTCCTGCTCTGGCCATGTACGGACCGGGTAGTCGATGTGGGCCAGCACGGAGAACAGGTCGTTGTCGGTGACGAGCCTGGCGACTTCAGCCAGGTACCGCCGAACGACCCAAGCCGCAGGTTGGTGCGCGTAGAGGCCGGGTGGTTCTGCAAACCCTTCGCCGTCGGGGAGGCAATGCAGGGAGCCGAGCACCCGATCGAATCGGCCAGCGCCGAGCACCTTCGTGGCGGCTGCGGCGTGCCAATGAGGCTCTCCCATCTCCAGGCCGCTCAGGATCCGCAGACTCGGGAACCGGCTGCGGCACCTCTCGATCGCCTCCAGATACGTGGATGCGTCGAACTCTGGAGGCGTGAATAGCCCATCCGGCGTGACCAAGGCAGCGAGAGGGTCGTCTCCATCGATCACGTCGAGATCGATTGTCCACACCGTGTAGTCGAGGTGCTCGGTGAAGGCAATCGCCGGCAGCCCAAGATCCACTGCGTGCGCGCACGAGCGTTCCATCGAGCCATGCGGAGCGTCCCAAGACCACTCGCTGTGCACGTGACTGTCGGCAGGCAACGTCACGGGTTTCACCGCTTTCCAAGTACATCAGCGATCCTGCCTTGCTCAACAGCCCTACCCGGAGCCTTCCCCACGACAAGATCCTCAACTCGACATGAGCGGGAGCACTCGCGGCGAACGACTCGCGCAGTCAGAAAAATGCATGGCTACGTTTGTCGAGACAGACACCTTCGTCGCCGTTGTCTACGACCACGTAGTCCTCGGGCCGCCCTGAGCAGATGATCACCTCAAATGTACACGTGTCACATCTAAAATACTCTTTCAGCTCGCGCGGCACGTGGCGCGCCCGCCGCGTCCGGCGCCGTCCGGACTGGAATCGCTCGCGCCCGTGCCGTCGTGATCAGGCTGTTGCTGGCTTCGGGGATGGCGCCGAGCATGACCGCGGCGAACACTCCTGCGGGAAGGATGGCCTGGCGGCCGAGGACACTTCTGTACACGATCTCGCAGGGAATCATCGGCGCCGTGGCTGCTGGCCACCGCGGGCGTCGCGTGAAGCTCATGACTACCGGCGACACGACGTGGGCGACCTTCATGAGCATCCATCTGCGGCCCGGTGTCGGTGGAAACATCTCGCGGACGCGATCGATCTCCCGGTCGAGGACGATATCGGGCACCAGATTCTTGGTCGGGTAGCTACGGATCTCGATGACCCTGCTCCATTTGATCGTCTTGTTGTCGAAGCCCACCCGGTCGGGCGCGATCGACACGCGTCCGAACTTGTCGAAACGGCGCAGCAGCCTGCCGACTATGGAAGGCACCTTGGGGTGCGCGCAGACGAGAGTGCCGATCGACACCTCCCAAGGCTCCGTGACCGGACTGGGCGGCCGCGGCACGGCGGAAAGCATGGTCCGGCCGCCCCGGCCTACCATCCGGAACGCCAGCCGCACCAACCTATGAATCCCGGCGAGCACGAAGCCGACACGGGGGCTAAGAGTTGCCGTCGCCATGGCTCACCCTCATAAAGGACAAGGGTCTCTGGGTCTGGGTCGCTGGACGATACCACAGCAGTTGTAACAAATGATACACTTGACGCTGTCATGAGCAACGACAGTTCACGCTGGGTCGTGCTGTTGGTACGGCTTCCGTCCGAGCCGTCGCGACATCGCGTGGCCGTATGGCGGGAGCTCCGACGTATCGGTGCGCTCTCGCTTGGCCAGGGCACCTGGGCGGTACCCGATGTGCCGGCCTTCACCGATGGGATTCGGCGAGCCGTGGAGCTGGCCGAACGAGGTGACGGTGAGGTCGTTCTCCTGGACGCCATCGGTCGAGGTCCCGGCGACGCCGATCGGCTCGCTTCGCTGTTCAGTGATGCCCGCCGCGCAGAATGGGATGAGTTCGTCGCCGACTGTGCCAAGTTTGACGCCGAGATCGACAAGGAATTGGCGGCCAACAAGCTGACCCTGGCCGAACTTGAGGAGGAGGAGCAGAGCCTCGAGCGGCTACGGCGCTGGTACCGCGAGTTAAAGACCCGCGACGTGTTCGGTACGCCGCCGGCGGCGGAGGCCGAACAACGGCTGAAGAGTTGCGTCGAACGACTCGAGGACTACACCAATCAGGTATTCGCCGCCGTCCACCAGATGTAACCCGGGAGGCATTGTGCGGGGATGGATCGTCGCGGTAGCGACCGCCGTGGGCATGCTGTTGGCCAGCTGGACTCTGTTGGTGGTGTCGGCCCGCCGGCTGCCACCGGGGCTGCTCAAAGACCTCGTCGGATTCCTGCCCGACTGCGTGACCACAGCCCGGAGGCTGCGCGGCGATGCACGGGTGCCGCGCCGGGCGAAGCTGGCCGTCGGTTTCGCAGCGGTGTGGGTACTGTCCCCGATCGATCTCATACCGGAGTTCCTACCGGTCATCGGTCCACTGGATGACCTTGTCGTCGTCGCGTTGGCGTTACGCTACGCCGCACGCACGATCCCGCGATGTGCTCTTCGATGCCTGGCCGGGTAATCCCGCACTCCTGGACAGGGTGCTCGGCACGCCGGCTCGACCACCGGCACCGTCGCACTCGCCGGCCCTACGACAATGACCAAGGTGAGACGCGGTCGAGGCAGCAAGGTGGCAGGATCACGGTGCGCAACCACAACGATTCACCGTCACCATGCCGGCGGCCGGGGAACCGTCCTGGCGTAGGTTCCGGCGACCCGGATGACGTCCGGGCGTCCGAGTCCCCCCGTTCACTCGGTGAGCCAGGTTGCGGACGGCTTCGGCCCCATGGTCTGCGGAAAATTTGGCCAGACCTGGGACGGGTAAACGTTCGAGATCGTGGGATACAGCTTGCGCTGATCGAACGGTCGTGCTTTTCTTAGCGTGTGACCAAGGGTGAAGCGACGAGACTGGCCGTGCTCGACCAGGCGGTCGAGGTCGCCCGGAGGGTTGGGCTCGGCGGACTGACCATCGGGTCGCTGGCCGAGCAGACATCGCTGTCCAAGAGCGGGTTATTCGCTCACTTCAAGTCAAAGGAGGCCCTCCAGCTGCAGGTGTTGGAGCACGCCCGGGAATCGTTCGAGGAGCTTGTTGCCCGCCCGGCGGTCCGGGCACCGCGTGGCGAGCCTCGGGTGCGAGAGCTCTTCGAGCGCTGGCTCGAATGGGATGCGCGACCCGGAGGCTGCCCGTTCATTGCGGCTTCGACCGAGTTCGACGATCAGCCCGGTGTCGTGCGCGACCGGCTGGTGCGCGATCAGTGGGACATGTCCGACATGATCGCTACTATTTTCCGCACCGGCATTACGGAGGGACATTTCCGCCATGATGCCGACCCAGACCAGTTTGCTCAGGATCTGTACGGAGTGATCTTGGCCTGCCATCACATGGATCGACTGCTCGCAGATGGGCAGGCCGCCATCCGAGCCCGACGTGCGTTCGAGGCGCTGCTTGCCCAAGCGCGACCTGACCCTAACCGAGCCTGATACACAGCCGACCTGACCACCCACGATGAGCAGGGTCGGCCTCGACCAAGGGAGCCATACCGATGACCCAGGTACTTTCTCGACCAGAAAAAAGCACGATCGTTCGTATCCTTCAAGCGCCGTTGCCTACCCGGGCAATGTTCTGGCTGCTGGACCGAGCCGCCCCTGGACTAGGTGCCTGGCGGGCCGAATCGATCTGGTTCACGCTGCCCCGACCGCGGCCCTCTGCTGTGAGCACACCGAACGTGCGGGCCGAACCGTTCACACTCGACGTCGGCGGCCATCTGGTGGTTGGCGAGGTTTGGGGTGACGGTCCTGCCGTCTACCTGGTGCACGGTTGGGCAGGAAGCAGGACACAGCTCTACTCCTTCGTCGCGCCGCTGGTCGTGGCGGGCTTCAAGGTCGTGACCTTCGACGGGCCAAGCCACGGCGACTCGGAGCCAGGGGCGTTCGGCCGACGCTCCTCGTCGATCCCTGAGTTCGCGGATACATTGACCGCGGTCGTCGCCAGGTTCGGCCGGCCGTACGCGCTTGTCGCACACTCCCTCGGCGCGACCGCGGCCGCGGTTGCGCTCTGCGATGGAATGCGGGCCGACCGGGTCGTGATGCTGGCACCCATGGCGAGCCCGCTCTCGTTTGCATGCGAGTTCGCAAGAGTGCTCGGTCTCGGTCCGCGTACGTTAGGTCGCCTGATTGAGCGGGTCGAGCGTCGAGTCGGCGCACCCATGCGCCATTTCGATGTGCCGGAACTCGGGCGAGCCATTGCGATGCCGGCGACTCTGATCATCCACGATCGAGCTGACGCATCGACGCCGGTCAGCGATGGCGCGGCGATCGCAGCAGCGTGGCCGTCGGCACGGTTGCATGTCACGACTGGCCTCGGCCACCGACGGATGCTCAACGACCCGGCCGTGATCGCGGAGTCGGTCGAGTTCATCGCCAATCCGTCGTGAGGCTCTTCGTCGCCGCAGTGTCCGGCGGCCCGAGTCTCGGACTTCATCGGGGTCGTGTACTTGTTCATGGCGGTGATCGCCTCGCTGGTGCCTCTGTGGCCGGCGTCACGCCCCTGAGACGCACGAAACGGTTCCGTACACCTGGCGGGTGGAGTACCTTCGGTGTACGGAACGGTTTCGTCTCGTATTTCGCCCGTGGAGATCGTTAGGACTGGCTCGTGGTTGACTCGCAGGTGGGGATGGATCTCGGCGCGCCTGAGCGTGCGGCGGTGAAGTCCGCTCGCCATGCGGCGATCTTCGATGCGGTCTTCCAGCTGCTGGGTGAGGTCGGCTACGACCGGATGTCCATGGATGCCGTCGCGGCGAGAGCACACGCGAGCAAGGCCACCATCTACCGGGCGTGGCCGAATAAACCTGATCTTGTGATCGACGCATTCACGTACCGTTTTGCCGGCCTATCGGAAGTGCCCGACACGGGATCTCTGCGTGGCGATCTCATCGCGCTCATGGCAGGTGCGTGCCGGATAGCCAACGGTCCCGAGGGCGCCGTCGTCGGGGGGATCATGGGTGCCGCGACGCGCAACGTCGAACTGGCCCGAGCGCTTCATCGATGTACGTACGAAATGAAGCAGGGGATCTATGAGAGCATCAAAAATCGCGCGGTCGCGCGGGGTGAGATCCCCGAGAGCAGTAAGTCCGCTGTGCTGCACGAAGTGCTGCACTCGCTGGTGCTCACTCGGAAATTGTGGGCGGTAGAACCGCTCGACGACGATTTTGTCGTACACGTTGTTGACGACGTACTGGTGCCAATTCTGGTAGCGGGGCGTCTTTCAATTTCATCCGATTCCTCGGAGCCGGATCTGTCGGAAGGACACCTGGTTCTCGAATAACTGACGTTGCTGTACGGAACCGCCGTGCATGACATGCCCGGCCCGGTGGAGTGCGCCCAACGGCGGGCCGCACTGATTCATTGAGCAGCCTAACAACGCGTAAGAATTGGCCACATCTCGGGGACCGAACTTGCCTTGGAGGAGAAATGTCGCAAGCAACTACGGTGGCGAACCCACCGCCGTCTGCGCGGCCCAGCGCTATACCGCCAGCCGACAGCAGACGATGGCTCGCCCTCGCCGTCATCGCGGTGGCGCAGCTCATGGTGGTGTTGGACGCCACGGTGGTCAACATCGCGATGCCACACGCGCAGGTGGCACTGCACATTTCCGATGCCGACCGTCAATGGATCGTTACGGCGTACACGCTGACCTTCGGTGGTCTGCTGCTTCTCGGTGGTCGGGTGGCTGATTACTTCGGACGGAAACGTTCGTTCCTTATCGGCCTGGTCGGCTTCGCGCTCGCATCGGCGCTGGGCGGCGCCGCGGTCAACGCTGCGATGCTCTTCTCGGCTCGAGCTCTGCAGGGCGCGTTCGGGGCGCTGCTTGCCCCGGCCGCATTGTCACTCCTGACGGTGACATTCACTGAGGCCAAAGAGAGGGCCAGGGCGTTCGGCGTCTTCGGCGCGATCTCCGGTGGCGGTGCGGCGATCGGGCTGATCTCTGGCGGGGTCCTGACGCAGTACGCCAACTGGCGCTGGTGCCTGCTGGTCAACATTCCGATCGCCGCGATCGCGTTCATCTCCGCGATCCCGGTGGTACGTGAAAGCCATGCGCACGGCAACACCCGCTACGACGTACCGGGAGCGGTGCTGGCCACCGGTGGGCTTGCCGCCCTGGTCTACGGCTTCACCAAGGCAGCGTCCGAAGCCGACCACTGGAGTTCGCCGGTGACGATCGCATGGCTCGGCGCAGCCATCGCCGTGCTCGTCGCGTTCGTCTGGTGGGAGGCGCGGACAACCAATCCGCTGTTGCCGCTGCGCGTCGTGCTTGATCGCAACCGCGGCACGTCGTACCTCATCTCGATCCTGATCGGTGCTGGTCTGCTGGGCATGTTCCTGTTCATGACCTATTACTTGCAGCAGACTCTGGGCTACTCCGCGCTGAAGAGCGGCATCGCATATCTTCCGTTCTCCGGTGGCATCATCGTCGCCGCGGGACTCGCGGCTCAGTTGCTGCCGCGGGTTGGCCCGCGCATCCTGATGGCGTTCGGAGGAGTTCTCGCCACCGCGTCGATGGTCTGGCTGACGCAGCTGACCCTGACCTCGTCTTACGCGACGGCGATTCTGCCGGCATTCATCGGGATGAGCCTCGGTATGGGTTTCGTGTTCGTGCCGTTGTCCAGCACTGCACTCTCGGGTGTCGGCAACCACGACGCCGGTGTCGCGAGCGCGCTGCTGAACACGACGCAGCAGGTCGGTGGCTCACTCGGCACAGCCCTGTTGAATACCATCTTCACCACCGCCCTTGGTGGCTATCTGGCGACGCACGCGATTACCGCCACGACGTCGCCGGCTGTAGCCAAATCTGTGGCGGCGCATGGTGCGATCTACGGGTACAACGTCGCGTTCACCGTGAGCGCATTCCTGCTCGCCGCGGGTGCGATCCTCGCCATCGTGTTCATCCGCAAACCGGTGGCAGTCGCGGCGTCTGACCCCGACGCGACCGACGCCGCCGCGGTGGAGCCAGCGCTCGCTCACTGACCTGGCTTGCCGGGCGCCTCGGTTGAAGGGCCCGCTGAGCATCTCGCTCAGTGGGCCTTTTCGCGCGCCGGGCCCGCTCCGAATCAGCGCCCTTGGCCCCGGCGTTTGCAAGTTCCGGACGACCGCGGCCGACAGCTCACGCGTTCGTCCGCCTAGGTATCACTTTCCGGCCTTGCGGCAGGCAGCGGTTGCTCGTTTGTGGACGGGCGCGCCAAGCTGTTGGCGTATCGTTCGTCGGTCCGTCGATCGGGTCGTGCGTCCGGTGCACCGGCTCCTGCCCGATGACGGCGGGCGTACCAGCTCCCGGCCGCCATCGGGACGGTCCCCACTTGCCTATCGGCTCGGGAGCGAACGCGGGAGCCCGAACCATGGGAGCACGCTGTTGTCGAAGCGGGTGAAAGCGCAGATCCGGGCGCCGGTGAGGGTGAGGACGAACAGGCCGGTCCCGTGACGGATGCCGGTGGCGGTGCGCAGGTAGGCCCCGAACGCAGGCTGACTGTTGGCTCGCGTCGGGACGAGGTCAACCCTCCTGCCCGAGCGGAAGATGCTGGCGAAGAGGCGCGCCACCACGTCACGGCCTTGGTATTCGAGCGGAATTGGTGGCATGGAGACGAAGACATCGTCCGTGAGAAGGGCCACCAGCGCGTCCAGATCCCCAGACTCGTAGGCGCGGACGAACTCTGCCACGATCGCATCCTCGGAGGGCGATTCGGCAGTGGGAGGCGGCCCGTGCTCGGCGGTCGGCGGCCGTCGCTGCTGCAGGCTGGCGCGTGCCCGTTTGAGGGCGCTGTTGACCGACTCGACGGTCGAGCCCAGCATGTCGGCCACCTCGTTGGCGTGGAATCCGAGTACGTCGCGCAGGATGAGGACGGCGACCTGGCGAGGCGGCAGCACCTGGAGTGCCGTGACGAAGGCCAAGGAGATGGCGTCGGTCTGTTCGTATCGGGCTTCGGGGCCGAGCGGCACGTCGATCGCGCCCTCGAGGAGGGCGTCGGGGTATGGCTCGAGCCATACGACTTCGCCGAGCCCGGTCGGTTCGGGCGGTGCAACCTCAGGCATGTCCCACTCCCTCGCCGGGCGTCGGCTGGCCGAGCGACGTGCGTTAAGGCACCGGTTGGTGGCGATCCGGTAGAGCCAGGTGCGGATCGAGGCGCGGCCCTCAAACCCTCCGAGGCCTTGCCATGCGGCGAGCAGCGTGTCCTGGAGGGTGTCCTCGGCGTCCTGGAAGGATCCGAGCATCCGGTAGCAGTGCACCTGTAGCTCCCGACGATGCGGCTCGATCAGGGCGCGGAACGCCTCGCCGTCTCCAGCCTGCGCCCTTGCGATCAGGTCGGCTGTCACGACCTCCACTCTGGCATCACCTCCGTCTCCGTCTGCTTGTCGCACTTCCATCCTGTACCGACACCGGCCGAGGGGCGAACTGGTCGGTTGGTGGGCGCCCACTTCCCTTATGTCGTGGTGTCTGCATCATCGACGGCTCGGACGATCCAAACGCAGGCGGATGGGAAAAGGTATCAACGCCCAGATGAGTCTCTGCCGTCGGTCTTCACTGATGGGGTGGGCGGGCGGGACCGCCAGGCATAGAAAGGGCAAGAGATGATGCTGAAGAACAAGGTTGCGGTGATCTATGGAGCCGCCGGCGCGATCGGCGGCGCTGTCGCACGCGCATTTGCCTCCGAGGGGGCTAATCTCTTTCTCACGGGGCGCCATCTGGCACCAGTAGAAGTTGTCGTCAAGGATGTCGTTTCCAGCGGCGGGTCCGCCGAAGCGGCGGAAGTGGACGCTCTCGACGAGCAGGCTGTGGATAAGCATCTAGAGGTCGTGATCGATAGGGCGGGCCGCGTCGATATCTCTTTCAACGCGGTCGGCATCCCGAATACGAAAATTCTTGGTATCCCCCTGAACGAGCTGGATGTCGAGCAGTTCTCGCTGCCGATCACGACCTACACGAGATCGTACTTTCTGACCGCGCGCCTGGCGGCCCGGCGGATGGTCGCGAACAAGTCGGGAGTGATCATGACCGTCACCGCACTCCACTCGCGGACGGGCATCCCGTTGGTGGGAGGCTACGGCCCGGCGATGGCTGCCAAGGAGGCACTCACTCGAGATCTCTCCGTCGAGCTCGCAGCGCACGGCGTTCGCGTGGTCGGTCTGCGACCACAGGCCATGCCGGAGACACGCACGATCAAGGAAGCCTTCGAGCCTCGCGCCAAGGCAGCGGGTATGACTTGGAAACAGTGGCAAGAGTTCCTCGCCAGCAAGACCCACGCACGACGGCTCATGACGCTCGAGGAGATGGCGAACATGGCAGTCTTCATGGCTTCCGACAAGGCAAGCGGGATGACGGGAACGACCGTCAACTTGACCATGGGCAGCCTGGACGACTAGTGGCTGAGCGACCCGCACATGCCTTGTGGCTACTGCTGGTGGTGTCGACCTTCAAGTCGTCGAGGAACGGCCGCGCGTTTGGGTGCCGTTCCTATCACCGGCGTACCATCGATAGTGTCGTTTGCTGGCGCCGAGTACTGGGATCCGTTCTTCCGGCAGCTGCGTGAGTCGGGCGATGACCTCGACTGGGACGGACGATGGATAGAGCCATTTCTGGGCCCGCTTCGCGACGTGCGCGCCCGGACGATCCTGGAACTCGGATGCGGTACGGGGAACGATGCCGCGCGCCTGGCGGCCGAAGGCTATGCCGTTACCGCACTCGACCTTTCGAGCGAGGCTATCGACTGTGCCCGAGCAAAGTTCGGCTCGACCGTCGACTTCCAGGTCGCCGACGTCGCGCTGCCACTGCCCGCACCGGATGGCAGCTTCGATGCGGTCATGGCCAACGTTTCGCTGCACATGTTTCCGGACAGCGTTAGCCGCGCAATCTTCTCCGAGATCCGTCGCGTGGTACGGCCCAACGGTGTGTTCCTGTTCCACGTGAACGCCCTGGAGGACCGACCGCCGCGTGCTCGATCGAGGCCCGTCGTTCGGGAGATCGAGAAGGACTACGTCCTTGAGCGGACCGGCCAGACGATGCATTTCTTCTCTGCGAACTACCTCAGAGATCTACTCCGGGACTGGCGTGAGGTACGTCTCGATGCGGTAGAGATCGCCGAGCGTGAGACGGGCAGGCCATTCAAGCGGGTCTGGCGCGGCGTCGCACGTCGGTAGAAGTTTGTTCTGCACACTCTTCTCCGCAAGCGTCCGACCGGCGTAACCATCGCCGGTTGGAAAGCCTTGACCGTGGACCCGCCGGCGCGGCGCCTCGACCAGCGTCGACGGCGAGGTCAGTGAACCGACTCGGAGCGCTTGGGTAGTTTCCAGTTGGGCCGAGGGTAGTGGCACGTGTAGCCGTCGGGGATCTTCTCCAGGTAGTCCTGGTGTTCTGGCTCGGCCTCCCAGAATGGTCCGGCGGATGTCACCTCGGTGACCACCTTGCCCGGCCACAGCCCGGACGCGTCGACGTCGGCGATCGTGTCCTCGGCAATGCGCTTCTGCTCTTCGCTGGTGTAAAAGATGGCCGAGCGGTAGCTGGTGCCAATGTCATTGCCCTGGCGGTTGAGTGTTGTCGGGTCATGCACCTGGAAGAAGAACTCCAGTAGCTCTCGGAACGACATCACCCTGGGGTCGAACACGACCTCGATTGCCTCGGCGTGAGTGCCGTGGTGACGGTAGGTCGCGTTGGACACGTCGCCGCCCGAGTAGCCCACGCGGGTGCTGACCACGCCGGCCCGCTTCCGGATGAGGTCTTGCATGCCCCAGAAACACCCACCGGCCAGGATCGCAGTCTCGGTGCTCGCCATCATCGCGTCAACTCCTCTGCCGCGCTCCACCGGGCTTCCCGTACACTCCTTCCGACCCTACTCCGGACTCCGGGCAGCGGCAGGAGGACGCGCGCCGTACGGCCGTGCCTCGAGTGTTGTTCATCATCACCCTGCTGCTCATGGACATCGCCTCACGGCACTATTCGACTGGCGAGGGTATGTGTTGGACAGTGAATCCTAGCTGTCCTAGCACCTTGACCGCGCCAGTCTTGCCGCCCTCGAAATCGCCCGAGGCAAGGCGCTCGCCAGTGGCGAACTCGTACGCTGTACCCAAGATCGCCTTTGGCGGGTAACGGCGTTCCCCCATGACCAGCTCGTACGTTGTGGTAGGGGCAAATCCATGCTCAGAGAAGAATCGCTCCGGCCCCAGTCGATCGTACTCCCGTATCGCGCGCTCCACGTCGGCATTGGTCACTCGATTCCATGCAGGCGAATGTTTCATCAGGCCCCCAAAGATCGTTTCGCCTTCTATCGCCGAGCTGCGCACTGCCCCTGGTCCGTGCGCCAAGTGTCTGGCCATACCAGCTCGTTTTGTTCGCGGGCGACGATGTCGCCTGCGGTAATAAGCATAAGCCGCCGTGACCCGGCTGGCGTGGTCGGAGAAGAATTAGCCCGGGTGTCTCGCCAGCGACGTCCGTCTTAGCGCGCCACGGACCTGAAAGTGCCGGGTGTCCTGCAAGTGTCGCCTGTCGCGAGCATGGGACCACTGTTGCGTTTTCTGCCAGCATTCCGTTTGGATTGAGTGCACCTGGAGCCGAGTGGAGGTTCCTTGCAGTCAACGCCATTGTTCTTGTCAAGCGAAGGTTTCTGCTGTGCTTGATGGGGTTCCTAGAGGATTACTACCGTCTTGGTGTGAGGGCCCATGCTGTCAGTTCCGACACGCACAATTGCCGGATAGCTTGGTGCCCAGCTCGCCACAGACGCGAGCCGGTTCGACTCGACTCACAAACGCGCATACGTCGGCACGACGGCGACGGCGATACGCGACTCCGCCCCGTGCCAACATAGCGAGGCTCCGCGCTTGTTCGTCAGTGCTTGAAGTAGTGGCCAGCATCGAGGTCAGCGATGAGTCCGGGTTGCACAGGGTTCCACCCGAGCAGTGCTCGCGTTGCCGAACTTGAGCCGGAGCGTCGACGCCGAAGAAACGTGCCATCCAGCCGAAGTGGCCACTCGCCTGGTCGGTGGGGATGGATACCACGGGTAAGTCGAGGCCGCGACCGATCGCCTCGGCGTCCGAACGAGCGAGGCCAAGGACCTGATGTCCGGCGTTGAGAAGTTCGGCGACGACGGCGGAGCCGATCCACCCGGTCGCTCCGGTGACGAAGATGCGCATGCAGACCTCCATAGCATCGGCCTGCTTGACGAGGAGTAGGGCAATGACACTTGATGACATCACGATAGCACAGTAATGTCACTGCGTGCCATGGCCTAGACTCGTGCCGTGGCTCGGTGGGACCCAGACGCGATCGGCCGCCTCCGTGAGGCGGCGATGCAGCTCTACACCGAGCGCGGCTTCGAGCAAGTCACGGTGGCCGAGATCGCCGAACGGGCTGGGCTCACCGCCAGGACGTTCTTCCGGTACTTCACCGACAAACGCGAGGTGCTCTTCGGCGGTTCGGCCGCCTTGCAGGAGCACATGGTGAATGCCCTGGAGGCGGCCCCGGAGTCGGCATCACCGATGCACGCCGTCTCGGCCGCGCTCGGCGCTGCCGCCGGCGTGCTGGGGCAGCGCCACGAATACTCTCGTCAGCGTCAGTCCGTCATCGATGCCAACGCGGAGCTGCGGGAGCGCGAACTGATCAAGATGGCGTCTTTGTCCGCCGCCCTCGCCGATGGCTTGCGCCGACGAGGCGTCACCGAACCGGACGCGAGTCTGGCGGCCGAGGCGGGCATAGTCGTGCTTCGCGTCGCGTTCGAGCGTTGGGTCCGCGAGCCGGGCGGCCGACAACTATCGGAGATCATGCGCGAGTCGCTCGATCGACTCAAGTCAGTCACCACTACCCACTGACTGCCATTCACCAAGACCACCGACGAGGCCGTGACGCGAGCGACCGGAGCAGGCCCGCGACAAGGGATCGCTGACCCGGGCCGACCACTTCCGCAGTCTAGGTCCGTTTGATTGTCCCGAACCAGGCCGGTGCGCCGTCGTCGTGGTATCTCGTCTGAATCCGGTCCGGTGCGATGGCGGCGACAGTCCATCCGTTGCTGGGGTTGAACGCCGCTCTCAGCTCTGCCTCACTGATGGGGTGCGGGCCAGTCTCGGGACCATCATCACTGAAGCACAACACGTACAAGGTTCCATCGTGCTTGGTTACGGACGCCAGACTCGCCACGTATCCTGGTCGCTCGTCGCCGTCGAAGGTGTGGAACAGTCCGCAGTCCAGCACCGTCTCGAACCGACGCCCCAAACGCTCCAGGTGGAGCGCGTCAGCCTCAGCGAACTCGACCTCTAGCCCGCGGTCGTCGGCCTTTGCTCGGGCGATCGCCAGTGCCGTCCCAGCCACGTCAACGCCCAGAACCGACAATCCCAGCGAGGCGATGTGAAGAGCATTCTCGCCGGTCCCGCAGCCCGCATCGAGCACCGTACCGGTGAATCCGCCGTCGGATGCCAAACGCACTATTGCTGGCTGTGGCCGGCCAATATCCCAAGGCGCAGGGCCGTCGCGGTACGACGCATCCCAGGGCCGTCCCGCCAGCCGTTCGTGACTGGTCGGCTGCCGACGACTGAATGGATCGTCAGCGAGGGTTCCTGATCGCTCCGACAACTTCGTCCCCTCCGGGCAACTGATCTTGCCACCTCATCGTGTTGCTATCCAGCAACGCCTCGCCGAGATGGCCGGACCAGGACGATTGTGCACCCAGCGGCGCCCGAACATACAGGTTGGCGTCCGTCTGCACACCGATGGCCGTGATCCGTCCTGCGCTCCAGAATCAGCGTTGAACGTGCCCTGCAAACAACGAACACGGGACCCGGCCGCCCGCGTCAGCTCAGGCCGATCCCGGGCCAGTTCTTCCCCCACATCGGTGAGCGTCGACCAAGCGGGTCAAGTTTGACGAGGGCCGATGGAGCGGGTCGACCGATGCGAGGCCGCCGCCGACGTCGGAGGCGTGAGCGACGTACCTCGATGATGCGGTTGAGCCGCGTGCCGGCGGCCAGTCGGAATCGGGTGACCCCGCCCCGCTCGCACACAGCCCATGACTGCTTTGTGCTCGCCTGGGCGGCGAGTGCGCACCCGCCGGCCTGGGAGCGGGCCGACTGGGTGCAGATCGGTGTAGATGCGGAGCCGAAGACCCCGACCCAGGCCGCCGGCGATGTTCTCCGCCACTGTCTCGCCGGCCACTGGCTCGACGAGCACCCACGTTCCCGTCGGCCGCCAGAGCCGCCGACACTGACCAACGCGATGCGGTACGCCCGCGGCGCCAGCACCAGCGTGGCGATCTCCTCGACGGCCGATGAGCTGCCGGTGGAGGTGTCCAACGAAGAGCCGGCCACGGCGGCTGTCATACGGGCCGCCGGATCCGGCGCCGGGCTGCTCGGATTCGCCGAGCAGCTGCGGTGCCGAACAATAGGGGCACCCTGCTTGCGCGAGAACGCCAATAGGGTGCCCCTGCTTGCAAAACACCTACCCACGCCAATCTTGTCCATTGTCGCGACGGGTCTGTCCCGCGCGCTACGTTGACGACATCCCCGGGGTAGCACGGATGCGCGAACGAGGGGGGTGAAGCGCGGGTGACCGACCGGTGGCACGACGAGAGACTTCTCGGTGAGTGGCGCGCCGCGCTGCCGTGGGGATCGACGAACCTGGTGCGCGTTCCAGGGAAATTGCTGTTGACGAACTACCGGTTGGCGTTTCAGGGATCGGTGCTGCACTCGCGCCGCAGCC
The DNA here is from genome assembly GCA_046728155.1 of Actinomycetota bacterium. Classification (GTDB taxonomy): domain Bacteria; phylum Actinomycetota; class Actinomycetes; order Mycobacteriales; family Micromonosporaceae; genus CAWDLX01. The sequence goes on along the minus strand of JBKPDY010000011.1, from coordinate 21,708 downwards.
ACTTCACCTTGCTTCGCGACGTGTCATCGGTTCGGCCGTCCGGCAGCTACCCGCGACTTCATCTCGGCTTGGTGTCGGGGGAGACGCGGGTCTACTTGATCTTTGCGCCAGGGCTGACGATGACATGGAACCGTCGGAACCTCCCGGCCCGGGACGACGCGCGACAGCGAATTGCCGCCGCCGTCACCTCAGCACGCTCGGGATGGTGGCCCCCAACCTCGCCGACCTGACCCGCGTCGGGCGCTTCCGGCCATATCGTCACTGTCAGCGCGCTCGCCCTCAGGAGACTGCAGCACGCCCAGGCCGAGCCAGATAGGCAAGCCCATGCAGGTGAAACTTGGCTTCAGCCGCGTTTCATCAGGCGGCCGACCGCGGCCATCATCTCGGTGGTCATGGCGTCGGCCCGGCCCTCGACGGCGCCTTCGTGCATGCAATGGCGGGCGTGGCCGTCGAGAAGTCCCAGTGCGACCTTGTCAAGTGCAGCCTGGATCGCTGCGATCTGGGTGAGTACGTCGATGCAATAACGGTCATTCTCGACCATGCGCTCGATTCCGCGGACCTGACCCTCCACCCGACGTAGCCGGCCGAGAAGCTGGTCCTTGGTTGCGGTATAGCCGCGTACCGGTGTAGGCGTCGGTGCAGTCACGCCTCGATGGTAGCTAACCCCCGAGGGGTATCGACGGTTCGTGTGATAGCGGGCCGTTCACTGCCTACTCATTGCCGACCGCATGGCTCACGTGGCCGACGGCGTACCAAATGATCTTGCGGTCACGACGACTCAGGCCGGCCGGATCGTCAGCCGGGCGATGAGCCCGAGCGACAGCGGGCCGGTGCGGACGATCTCGCGACGAGTCTCGCAGCCGGGAGATGTTGCGCGGGCGGCAGTTTCGGCGCGGCGCAGCGCGAACCGGAGGTCGTAGATCCAGATCTGGCCGGTGGGCTTGATGACCCGAAGTAGCTCACCGACACCCTCCGACACGTGCGCCCAATGGTGCTGGCTCAACGTGGAGACGATCAGATCGAACGTGTCGTCGAGATAGGGCAGGTCGACGACGTCGGCGACGGCGAACCTGACGCGGTCACGCATGCCGGCGTCGGTGGCGACGCGCTGGGCGTGTTCGATCATCTCCTCGGACAGGTCGATGCCCTCGACGCTCAGCCCCGGAACGGCATCGGCGATCGCCAGCGGAACCCGTCCTGGCCCGGTGCCGACATCGAGCAGGCGGGCGCCGTCGGCGAGTGCGACCGCGGCCACGTCTGCCGCGACCCGCGCGTACAGGCGGCGAACCTTCCGCCGCGCCAGCTGGTCGTAGAGGCCCGGATGGTGAAAGGCGCCCGGCTTGCCGGTCCGAGCGTGACGGATGGCGTGCACGTCCCGTTCCTCTCGCAGTTGTACGATACAACCCTAACTCCACGATGATAAGGTGGATAGTTGTACGACACAACTCCGGATGCGGTGGGGCCCTTCCCGGACGACTGGCTACGGCGACTGCTGCGGGGGCTCGTCCGCGCGGGTGGGTTGCTCGAATCCCACGACCGTAGCGGCCTGCGCCTGTCGCTCTCGGAGATATTCGCGCTCAGCGAGCTGGCCGATGTCAGCACGCTGTCGCAGCAGGAGCTCGCCGACCGCCTTGGCCTGGAGAAGAGTACCGTGAGCCGGCTGGCGGCCAGCTTGGAGCACCGGCAGTGGCTATCCCGTGACCGCGACCCGGCGAACCGCCGCTTCTACCGCCTGCGCCTCACCCCGCGGGGACGACAGGCCGCGAAACGGGTCGGCGCACACTTCCACGCGTACCATGCCGCATTATTCGAGACACTGACCCCGGCCGAACAGGCCGGCCTGCAGCTCGGTCTGGCCGGACTCATCCGCGCCCTCAACACGGTGCAGAACATGCAACGGTCTCGCACCTGACACCGCACTGGGGAGTTAGTACCAGCGCCTCGATGCTTTCGAGCCATTGCAGGCAGGGCCCAAGATTCCGTCCAATGTCGACGAAGTCGAGGGAGATCGGGAGGTTAGCCCACGCTAATGCGTACAACTGCCAAGAAGGTCGACTGTCTCGAACCCGGCCGCGCGGGAACCCGGCCCGGCCGTCGCGCGTCCCAGCGCAGAGGTGATACCGATGAAGCGTCCGGCAATACGAGTTGCCGTACTGGTACTACTCATCGGACTGGGGGGTTGCGCCGCGCCCCACGGTAGCTCCACCGACCGGAGTGCAGTGCCTGACACGACGACGCCGCGCACCCCGACCGACCCGCTTGTACTGTGTCGGCAGGCACTTCCTGACCGGAACTTGGTCTCCGGCACCTGGACCACCGTCGGCGACCTGCGTACCTGGGGGTACGGCGGCCCTACGCAGACGCACCCACTGGCCGACGTGTTCCCGGCGTCGGGGCCCGCGGCGCCCGCGGCGTGGTGCTGGACGAGAGAGGCGGCGGACACCTACACCGCCTGGGGTGTGCAATCACCGGATCACGCCGAGCGCGCCCTCACGGTGGTCGGTCCGACCAAGGAGACTCCTGCTGGGCCGCCCGTGATCCCGTGAACACCCGCCTGACGCACGTGCCCGGCCTTGACCAATATTTGCTGCCGCCCACGCGAGCAGTCGAGCGGTCTCGACACGCTACATCGTCGGGTGTCTCGGACGGGGTAACCGGCGCGGCTCGATCCGATTTTCAACCGCCGTACCACCGTCCCGGGTGACGATGTAGGCGCCCTTTCCATCCGTTTCCGCTACGGCCTCGATGAGTGTCGTTCCGCGATAGACCAGACCAACCCCGTCATCCGTGCAATGCGTCGTCGGAAGTGTGCCGTCGGCTACGAGCTTGTGCACGAGCGGCCGTCGGCCCTCTTCGCTGTCGTAATGGACGCCATTGCCGTACGGCAGAAAGCCCAGCGCGTCGGTGACCGGCCGAAGGTCAGGTCCGAATGAGTCCGTGGTGCCACCCTGGAACCAGCAGATCGAGCCGGCACTGACGCCACTGAGCACGACTCCCGCATCCCACGCGCGACGGAAGATCACGTCGAGGCCGTGGACACGCCAGACCGCCAACAGGTTTGCCACCGAACCGCCCATGACCCAGACGACATCGTGATCGCGGACCTCACCTTCGGCGTCCTCAAGATTGGGCATCGGGAAGAGACGGAGAGGCGTGAGGTCGAATCCGGCGACCCGCGCGGCCTCCGCCATTCGAGCAGCGAAGTGCTCGGCATCGCCGATGGCCGTGCCCACGTACATCACCCGCGGTCGCCGCCCATGCACGCCCGACAGTTCGACGGCGTGATGGACCAGAGCCTCGAAGGTCACCATCGTCCGTGCGCCGGTGCCGTGACCGCCAGAAGTCGCGACGATGGTCGGTTCAGGGGCAGGCATGCCTGGATCGTACCCGGGTGAACGGGCGGTAGCTGTGTTCCTGGGTCGGCGTGGGGCGACGCACCGTAGAACTCCGCGGAGTACGGTCGTGACCTCTCGCAGCTTCTTGGTCAGGCCCGCGATACTGCTAATCGCCCCGGTTGAAGAACGCCCGCACCGCTAGCACCACGACCGCGATGAGCAGTATCAGCAGACCCGCACCTACGATCATGGATCGGACTCTACTGCGCATGACCCTTCGACGGCAGGACGACGACTTTACTCCGGTCTCTTTACCCGTTTCTGTACGGATCCTCACTCAGAAAATCTGTTGCAAATTCTCGGTTCTGCAAGGGCCGAGACACCCCCGTAGGAAAGCCCGGCGGCAGAGCCGGCGAACACCCCTGTCGCCGCGCTCCGGCGACCGAACTCACCATTGCGCTCGCTACGCCACGGTGCACGATACTGCAACAGGCTCCCGGCACTCAGCGTTCGTACGGAACATGGCTCAGTCAATTTCGACGCTAGCCATCGGTCATCGTGACGACGACGTTGCCTTTCTTGTGCCCGGCCTCGACGCGGCGATGCGCGTCGGCGATCCGTTCCAATGGGTAGGTCGTATCGATGACCGGGGCGAGGGCCGACGTTTCGGCGAGGTCGTTGATGTAAAGAAGGTCATTGCGTTTCTCGCCGGGTTCACGGAGGCCGGTAAACGCGACGATCGCCTTCTGAGCCGCAAATCTCGACGTCCAAGGCATCTGCAGAAAGATAGGTACGGAGGGGGCGGTAGTCAGGTAGATACCAGGCCGGTTGAGGACTCCGCGGCAGCGTGAGAACGATAGTTTGCCAGCCACATCGAAGATCACGTCGTAGGTCTGGCCACGCTTGGTGAAGTCTGCTTGTGTGTAGTCGATGACGACGTCGGCGCCGAGGCCTCTGACCACCTCGGTGTTCACGCCGCTGCACACACCGGTCACGGTGGCTCCCATGTGCTTGGCGAGCTGTACGGCGGAGGTGCCGACCGCGCCGGAGGCGCCGTTGATCAGGATCGTCTGTCCACGCTGGAGGTTCGCCTTGTCTCGCAGAAAGCACAGTGCCGTCGCGTCGACTAGCGCGGCGGCTTCGGCGTAGGTCAGGTTGGTTGGCTTCGTCGCTATCGCGCCGCGTTCGGACAGGCAGACGTACTCCGCGTGCGCGCCGAAGCGCGGAGCGGTGGTCCCGAAGACGTGGTCACCGGTGGCGAACCGCGTGACAGCTGAACCGACGGATTCAATCTCGCCCGCGAAGTCGGACCCGAGAATGGGAAACCTCGGTCGCCGAAGCCCGAAGACCGGCCGGGCATACGCGGGCGCTCCCTGGCGGGCGAGGCTGTCCACGACTCCGACGGTCGCCGCGCGTACCCGTACAAGCACCTGCTCGTCTGTGGGTACGGGCTTCGTGGTATCGGCAACGGTCAGCACGTCAGGCGTGCCGTACCGATGATGGATGGCGGCCTTCATCGCAACTCTCTTTCCTTGTCCGGGGTGAACAGCTCGTCGAGCGGCGCGCTGCGGCCGCTGTCCACATGACGGACGCCTGAGCAAGACGGAACGCGCGTCTCCTCGTACGACACCGCCGCTCCGAGCCCGTCATGTAAAGAACACTTGACACAAGCCAAGGTAAAGCAAAGCTGACGTCATGTCAAGTATTCTTTACCTAGCGGGTACCGGGGACCGACGACTGCGCCCCGCCGGCGCCATGGCCGGCAGGGCGCACTCGCCAGGCTCTCGTACAGCTGTCAGCCGGCGAGGATATCGATCTTCGGCACGTTCCAGCCGTACAGGCTCACCACCGGGGTAGCGCCCTGAAGGTCGGCCGACTGCCAGGTGACGGAAATGCTCTGCGATTCGCCCGGCCACAGCGTGATGTCGTTCCCGGCCCAGATCGATGTCTGCAACTCGTTGTCGCCCGGGAGTTCTCCGCCCCCTGCCGTCCCGCGCCTTATGTCGGCCCGCAGGAAGAAGCTCACAGTCGGCCCCGACGAGGTGTTGGTGATCGTGACGGTGGTCAGTCGGTCCGCGCCGGCGGGGCCCGCCTGGTTCACCGTGGTGGCCGTCGCCGCGACGGTCGCCTGCGGCAAGCTCTGCAAGGCGGTGAGGTTCGCGTACGACTTGATTGTCGCTTGTGGACTACCGATCGTCTTGCTCCAGTTGATGACGTCGCCCGTGGTCGGCAACCAGTACACGTTGCGGTCCACGAGGGTGCTGTTCTGGCGCAGCAGAAGCTCGACAAAGAACACCGTGCCGGGCGTCGTAGGGACGATCGGTGTGAGCACGCTGTTCACGACCTGCTGCGAGGTCAGCGTCAGCGTGCTCGAGGTGCGGTCGTCGAGTAACGTACCGGCGGTGTTGTAGACCTTGGCCTCGACGCTGAGCCCACTCTGGGCCGTCGCGCCGAGGTTGTCGACTGTCACCGTGCCGTTGTCCAATGCGTACAGTGCGTGCAGGGTGCGATTGGCCGTCTGGGCGCCGAAGTACGAACCGGCCTGGTCACCGTCGTTGTTGTACAACGACCACAGCAACGTCGGCCAACCCTTGTTGAGTTGCCAGTAGATGGTGCCGGTCGACGGCGCCGACGCGTTCGTGGAGTGATCGATGAACGCCTCGAACTGCGCCCGGGTGTTCTCGTAGTTCGCCACCTGGGCTTGCTGCACATACTGGTTCAGGCTCGACCAGGCGCCGTACCGCTGGGAGATCGAAGTGTCCAGGTTGTAGCAGGTCCCGAACGCGTACCCGGTGTGCCTCGTCCCTTCGTAGTTGTTGTGGTACTGGTTAGCTCGCGGACTCTGCCACAGCGTGGCCTGGTCGGCCGCCGAGAGGAAGCGGTTGATCGAGTCCAGGGTCGGGATCGTGTTACCGGCGCTCTGCTCGCTGTCATATCCCCACGAACCGCCGCTGTTAGTCAGGTCACCCCCGGTGGAGTGGGTGGTGTCGTACCAGTACGACGGCGGGACCCAGTCGTAGGGGCCCTCCTTCTCTCCGGCCGGGCCCAGTTGCGGACTGCTCCGGTACTCGGCCGATGAGATGAACGGACCCGAGTAGTCGGCCGCGGCGAATCCGTTGAGGGCCAGTGTCTCCTGGGTGGCGGTGGGGCTGTTGTCCGACCACTGGAAGCTGAAGACCGCCGGATGGTTGCGCACGCTCTGCCCGATGCTCTGCGCCGAGAGCTGATACGTGGCCTGGTCGGCGCTACCGTATGTACTCGCCTCCCAGAAGTCGCAGCACTGGAAGCCGGCGTTGACCAGAATGCCGGCGGCGTCCATCTGCTGGTAGAAGTCGTCCGGCATGAGGTGTCCCTCGAGCCGGATCGTGTTGATACCGAGGGCTTTCATGAGCGCGATCTGCTTGGTGGTGTCGGCCGACGAATAGCGCAGGAACAGGTCGGGGTCGAAGCCACCGCCGCGGATGACGATCGGGACATTGTTGACTTTGAACGCCCGCACGCCGCTGGGGGCCATCGACGACGGGCCGGTCAGGTACGACGTCACCGTCCGGATGCCGAAGGTCCCGGTGGTCGTGTTGAGGACGGTGCTGTTCTGCGACACCGACGTCGTGAGCGTGTACAGGGCCTGCGCGCCGAGCTGGTACGGCCACCAGATCTGGGGGTTGGCGATTGTCAGGCTCGGGTACGTGGCCGGCGCGAAGGTCACGGTCTGGGTGCTGCTCGCGGGCACAGTCACGTTCTGCGTCACGGTGATCGGGGAGCCCACCGGGGGAGTGACCGTCGCCGAGACGGTGCCCATCTGCGCCGTGGCCGTCGGGTTCGAGATGTCGGTCTTGACCGTGAGCGCCGAGGTGCTCAGATCGGCCGCGGTGTTCTGGATGACGTGCGCGTTGGCGTCGATCAGTGGCCCGCCGACCTGGAGCTGTACCGGGAATTGAATGCCGGTGTTGTTGTCCGGCGGTACCTGGGTCCAGTCGACGTTGTCCAGGGTGAGCATCGCTGTGGGGTCGTTCGGGTACACCTCGATCGCCAGCGAGTTCGTCCCCGCGACCAGCAGGCTGGTGATGTCGAAGACGCGCCGCGCGTAGTCGCCCGCGACCGTCGCGGACGTGGCGACCTCAGTACCGTCGACCCAGACATCGGCCTTGCCCACGACGCCATTGATGATCAGCTTCGCGTTCTGCCCGGCCGGTGGCGCGGCGAAGTCGGTGCGGTACCACCACGGCACGTTGAACGGGGCCAGCGTGGCCGGCCCGATCTTGGTCATTTGGCCGAAGCACGTCTTCATGTTCGTGGAGAAGAACACATTCGGGCAGCTTCCGTTGCTCAGCAATGCGTTGATCTCGGTACCGGGGGCACCGGCATCGTCATTGGTGACCGTGAGCCAGCCGGTCGTCGAGAACCCCGGAGTGGAGATCGCGGCGCCGCCTTGGGTAGCGGTCGCGCTGGTCAACACCTTCCAGCCAGTGGCGGTGCCGAGGTTGCTGACCGCGCTCGATCCTGTCCCAGGAGAGTTCGGACCAAAGGTGACCGGGGGTGGCGCGGCGTGCGTTATTCCGAAGAGTCCGACCTGTGCCAGCACAACGACCACGCCCACGGCAGCGGCCGCCGAACTCAACCATCGCTTCGTACTCATTGCCCTGTGCGCTCCTTCGTCATGGGAGACAGACGCGGAGGAGCCGCCGACGAGGACGCTTACACCATCGACTGCTCCTGACCGCGTTCGAGACAGGCATACGCCCTGGCCGAGCAGGGCCTCACATCGCGCGGCGGATGAAAGCAGGCAAGCGCCCACCTGGTCACAGACGAGGACGCTGACGGCTTCCTACGTCGCACCCTTTGTTAGGAAGGTAGACTAACCAATGGTAGGGACGCAAGAGTGCCGGGCGTCGATGTTGACGTACTCGTCAACGAACAGGGGTCTGGATGCCTGGACAGCTCATCGGACCCGCCGGGGGCATGATCGGCTTGCGGTGCCGCGTGGCATCTACGCAGCCATCGCAGAGTCAACGCAGCTCGCAGCGATCGCAGAATCAACGTCGGCACGCGCACGGTCGTGCGCCGCCGGCCATCCGCCGCCGTCGACCTTGACGCGCGCGCACGAGTCCGCAGACTCCGCGGTAGGCGGCCGTCGGCATCGGATATCGGAGTACGCGTCTTACGTTATCTGGAGCCGAGTATCTGGGCCTTCTGCGCGTCGAACTCGCTCTGAGTGAGTACGCCCTGCGCCTTCAGCTCGCCCAGCTCCCTGAGTTGAGCGATCTTCTGGTTCGTATCATCCTCGGCTGCCGGCCCCGGCGCCGGCTGTGCCTGAGCTTGGTACGCCTGCTGCTGGTCCTGAGCTGCCCACCGGCCAGCCTGGCGACGCGAGACCCGGTTCGACACCGCGGTGGCGGTACCGGCGACCACGGCGGTACGGGCAACCCCTCGAATAAGACCCGGCATCGTTCAGTCCTCTCTCAATGCTCCAGCGATGCTGATGCTCGGGGGTCATGCGGCCTCGGCAGCATCCAACGCGGCAACAACGGCATCTGCTGGGATCCGCCCACTGGCAACAAGTTGACCACCCCCGCGTCGCAGAGCCGCCGCGAACGGGGCCGCCCACAGGTTCTCGTAGACCAGGATGCCGGCCGAGCTGCCGGGCTCCAGCACCGTACCCGCCTCGTCGATGTCGTCGCGGCCCAGTAGTCCCGAGGATGCTCCCTCGAAGACGGCAAGGTCCAGCGTGCCATCCGCGTCCAGGTCCGAAACGGTCAACCCTGATATCGACCCGTCCTGCTGTTTCTTGACGAAGACGAGGTCGAGAATCCGGATGATCCCTCGGTCGACCAGATCGACAAGCAGGGGCAAGCCCTCGCCAGTCATGCGGCTGCCCGGAAACTCGACCACCAGATAGTCGACCGGCCCCATACCGTCAAATGTGTCGTCCACCGTGACACCTTCCTCGTCCCTGGTCGGTCGTTGACCCTCAGTATGGCCGGGCCGATGCCGGCCGGAGTCCATAACGACCAGATCCGGTTCGTGGTGGTCCGACCCGTAAGCTCAGGTCACACCGGGCATCGCTGCGAGCCACGAACCCGCGCGCCATGGATTGATCCAACAGCACATGTCCGTCTTCCGCGTTCTATGGACTTGGCAAATAAGGAGCCGTGATGAGTGCGAAACCGTTCGCATCGGCCGCCGACCTGACGGACAAAGCTGAGACGCTGGAGGTTCTGACCGACGGTGTCTACGCGCTCACGGCGGAGGGTGATCCCAACGTCGGCGCGATCGAGGGTGAGGACTTCATCGTCGCGTTCGAGGCGAGGGCCACGCCGGTCATGGCGGGACAGTGGTTGGACCGTCTACGGCAACATACCGACAAGCCCGTGAAATACCTTGTGCTCTCCCACTATCACGCTGTCCGGGTGCTGGGCGCGGCTGCCTTCGACGCCGATGCGATCATCGCGCACGAGATGACCCGCAAGCTCATCGCCGAGCGCGGCAAGGAGGACTGGGAGTCTGAAGCCGCCCGCATGCCGCGGTTGTTCAAGGGCGCGGAGACCATTCCTGGCCTCACGTGGCCCGATGTGACGTTCTCAGATCGGCTGACGATCGACCTCGGCGGCGACCGCGGTGAACTCGTCCTGCAGTACTGCGGGCGAGGCCACACCGCCGGCGACATCGTCGCGTGGTTGCCTCGGCAGCGGGTGCTGTTCGCCGGAGACCTGGTCGAGGCGCACGCCGCCCTCTACACCGGTGACGCGTTTCACGCTGACTGGTCGACCGGCACCCTCGATCGCGTCAAGTCACTCGGTGCCGAGTCTCTCGTCGGTGGGCGGGGAGACGTCGCGCGTGGTCGCGACGCCGTCGATGCGGCGGTAGAACAGACGCGTCTCTTTCTCATGGTGATGCGTCAGATCGTGGGGGATACTCACCGGAGCAACGGCAGTGTGAAGGACGCGTTCACGGCGACTCACGCAGCCCTCGCGCCCACGTACGGGAAGTGGCCGATCTTCGAGCATTGCCTGCCGTTCGACGTGCAGCGTCTCTGGGACGAACTCGATGGGATCGACTGGCCCCGGATCTGGACGCCGCAGCGTGACCGCGAAGTCTGGGATCGGCTGCAAGGGTGACGGGCATCATGCGACGCGGCGGGTACCAGGGCGATGCCGTCACCGTCATCGGGAACGGCCCGGTCGGGCAAACAACCGCGTTGCTGCTGGCTCGGTGGGGAATCCCGGTCATCGTGGTGGACGCCCGGCCCGAGCGGTCGGCGGTAGGCTCCAAATCGATTGTGCAGCAGCGCGATGTCCTCGACATCTGGGAGTCTGTCGGCGCCGGCCGGCGGATCAGCGCCGAAGGGCTCACCTGGACCAGGGCCCGCACCTTCTACCGCGATCACGAGCTCTTCTGTGTCGAGTTCCCCGATCCCGGCCGGTCTGCCTTCCCCCCTTTCGTCAACATCTCGCAGAGCCGGACCGAGGAGATCCTTGACGAGCTGATCGCCGCCCAGCCGCTCATCGAGTGCCGGTGGAGTACCGACGTCACCGGAGTTGCACACGACGACACTGGGGTGTCGCTCACATGCCGGACACCCGACGGCGGGTCGACCATCCGCTCTCCATTCGCCGTGGCCTGCGGCGGCGGCCGCGGCGACCCGTTGCGCGCTGCGCTCGGCTTGAGCTTCCCGGGCCGAACATTCTCCGATTGCTTCCTCATCTGCGACATCCTCGCCGAACTGCCCGGGTGGGAGCATGAGCGGCGGTTCTACTTCGACCCGGAATGGAACCCCGGCCGCCAGGTGCTTATCCATCCCTGCCCGGACTCCGTGTTCCGGATCGACTGGCAAGTGCCGCCGGATTTCGATCTCGCCTTCGAGGAGAGCACGGGCGGACTTGACCGGCGGATCCGGCACATCGTCGGCGACCGCGGCTACGAGCTGGTGTGGCACTCGGTCTACCGGTTCCAGGCGAGGCATGTCGACCGGTTCCGGATCGGACGCGTGTTGGTCGCGGGTGACGGTGCTCACCTCGTCTCACCCTTCGGCGCCCGCGGCCTGAATTCCGGTGTGCAGGACGCGGAGAACGCGGCCTGGAAGATCGCGTTTGTGCTGCATCGTTGGGCCGGCGATGAGCTCCTGGAGAGTTATCACGACGAGCGGCTCGCGGCAGCGCTGGAAAACATCGACGTGACCAGTACCACCATGGATTTCCTTGTACCGCAGAGCCCGGAGGCCTGGCAGCACCGGCGGAACGTTCTTGAGCGGGCGGTCAACGACCCGGCCGCCCGGGCGGAAGTGGACTCCGGCCGGCTCGCAGAGCCGTTCTGGTACATCGACTCGCCACTGACCACACCCGATCCCGGCCGTCCGTTCGCCGGACGCCCGCCGCGCGGACATGCGCCGCCGGTCGTGCCGGGAGTGATTCTTTCGGATGTACCCATCCAGATACCCGGCGTGCCCGCGGTCAGGAGGTCCCGGGAGATCGCGCGAGCTGGCGTGCTCGCGCTGACCAGCCAAGGCGTCGACCCGGCGGGCGTGTCCACTGCCCTCGAAGCGGTGACCCACGCACCGATCCAGGTACATGCAATGAGTGACATCGACCACGACGGAGCCCTCGCGCGCGCCCTGCAGGCGAAGACGGGCGAGGTCTGGCTCATCCGCCCCGACGCTCACGTCGCGGCCGTGACGCCCGCTGATGACACTGCGAGGCTACAGATGGCCGTACGGCGCAGCCTCGGCAGCACTGACGCGATCCCGAGTGGCTGATCTCACGACGAAGCGACTGCTGCCGACCTGCTCGCCGGCGAGATGCGCCAGACCTCGCCCGGCACCACACCATCGTCCTGGACCACTTCCCGCTGGCGGTGGAAGACTCCACTTCATGATCCTCACGGTGGTGCTGATCGGAGTGGGCCTGCTGCTGTTGGCCGCGGTGATCGTGCTGCTCTACATCGGGACAGTGACGGGTGCACTGGTGATCGACACCAGGTGGGCGCGCCGCCTTCAGCCCCTCGGGCCACTCAGCATGGACATCGCCGGCGACCGGCAGAAGGTGTACGGACTGCTCACGCAGCCATACCTCGGCCGGCCCACGCACGCCCTGGCCGACAAAGTGCAGGTAATCGAGCGCGGCAGTGACCTTGTCGTCGCGGCGCACCGCACCCCGATTGGCGGGCGGCTGGTGGCTGTCACTGTGGAGGCGGTGCGGTTCACCCCGACTGGACGCATCGACTTTCGGCTGCTACGCGGCCCGGTCCCACACGTCGTTGAGACGTTTACCCTGACCGACATCGAGAACGGGTGCCGTCTGGATTACACGGGGGAACTCGGCACCGATTTCGGCCCGGTGGGTGCGTCGTGGGGCCGGGCGGTCGCCCGAAAATGGCGGGCCACCGTCCGGGCGAGCATGCTGGCGGTGAAAGCGGAAGCCGAACGTCACGCCAACGACGGTCGCTGATTCACATTGCTGTAGTGCCTCGGCCGGCCTGGGAAACTACGTCATGAACCCGCTACCTCATCTGCGCGGTTCCCAGCTGAAGCGCCACACGGCGAGCAGGAGACCGGCCACACCCCATACGCCGACGATGAGCACGTCGCTCCACCGAAAGGTGGTGCCGACGAAGCCAGCCTGCATACCGTCGGCGAAATGCTTTACCGGGAAGATCCGGGCGGCCCAGACGATCCAGGTCGGGGTGTTGTCGCCGAGTGGGATGAAGATGCCGGAGAGGAACAACAACGGAAGTATCGTGGCGTTGACGATGGGCGCCGCGGCGTCCGCGTTGGGGATCGCGGCCGTGATGGCGAAGCCGAGCGCGCAGAAGCTCGCGGCTCCGACCGCGAGCATCACGAGGAACCGCACCAGTGGCGCTCCGGTGGGTAGATCAGCCTGATAGAAGATCCGACCGAACGCTGTGGTGATGGCGACCAGAAGCACCGACACGAAAAGGGCGTGCAATACGCGGGCCGCGAAGTAGACCGACGCCGGCAAGGGTGTGCCATTGGTCCGCTTGAGCACACCCATGTCACGTTGGAAAGCGAGGCCGATCGCGATGTTGTTGTAGCACGCGGTGATCACGGCAAAGGTTGCCATCGCGGCCACGTAGTAGGTGGACTGGTGCACGAGGTGTCCACCGAGGAGGACCTGACCGCGGCCGAGCAGAGCCGTGAAGATGACGAGGAACATCAGCGGGAAGGCGAACGTGAAGAAAGCCGAGGCCGGGTTACGCCAGAACGCCTTGTTGACGTAGCGCGTCTGCGAGGCGGTCAGGACTACGGGGTTCATGTGTGTACCTCCGCGGTCGTCGGCGGCACTGTCTCAAGTGGAGGGACGTCGTCGGTGAGGCGCAGGTACACATCTTCCAGGGATGGCCGCAGGATCTGTAGCGTGTCCAGGCTGATGCCGTGGCTGACGGCCCAGTCGGTCAGCTGGTACAGCGCCCGGGTCAGGTCTTCGGGCGCAATCTCGATGAAGCCGTCCACGCCCGGTGGTCCGCCGAGGTTCGTCGGAGCGAGGGTGCCGTCGGGGAGTTGGTAGCGCACGATGGCGCGGGCGGTGTCGCGGCCGGCGAGAGTCTCCGGCGTCCCCTCCGCGACGATCCGGCCACGGGCGATCACGGCGACCCGGTCGGCGAGGTTCTGCGCCTCGTCCATGTAATGCGTTGTGAGGACCACGGTCTTGCCCAGATCGGCGAGATTGTGTACGACCTGCCATGCCTCGTGGCGTGCGGACGGGTCGAAGCCCGTTGTGGGCTCGTCGAGGAACAGGAGCTCCGGGTTGCCGGCGAGGGCTATCGCCACGTCGAGGCGGCGCTGCTGGCCGCCCGAAAGCTTCACCACGCGTGTGTTGCGCTTCTCGGCCAGCCCGACCAGTTCGATGACCTCGTCGACTCCGCGCGGGTGTGGGTAGTAGCCCGAGTACATCGCGATCGTCTCGGCAACCGTCAGGTAGGCGTCGACCCCGGTCGACTGCAGTACGATTCCGATGCGCTGCTTCAGTTCTGCCCGGCGGCGACCCGGGTCGAGGCCGAGCACGGCTACCTCACCGCCGTCACGACGCCGGTACCCCTCGAGGATCTCGACGGTCGTCGTCTTGCCGGCACCGTTGGGGCCGAGGATCGCGAACACCTCACCGCGGGCGATGGTGAGGTCGATGCCGGCCACCGCGCGGACATCCCCGTAGGACTTGGTCAGGCCGCGTACGAGTACGGCTGGTTCACCGACAGTCCCCATCGTCCGCCTCCGTTACCCGTACCACAGGTTGGGTTCGACCTTCAGGGACCGGTCTACGCCGTTTGACCCAGCCCGCACAAGGGGTTCCGGACGTCGGGCGGAAGGCGCGAGGGGATCCGTCCGTTGTAGACGGTAATGATCCCCCGCACTCACCGTTATCGACAGTACGTCGGCCCAGCGCGGACAGGCCGCCGGGTCAGTCGGCGGCCGGGCCGAGTCCCTTCCTGTCGTGGACACCAGGTTCGGGCTAAGGTTCGGCCCTATGGACCGTTTGCGCAACCGGTTGGCCCTCGTCACAGGCGCCAGCCGCGGAGGCGGCAAAGGAATTGCGCTTGTGCTCGGCGAGGAAGGCGCGACGGTATATGTGACCGGCCGGAGCGTACGTGGGAAGCCCACCACCTTGGGGCGGCCGGGCACCATCGAGGACACAGCTGAGCAGGTCACCGCGCGCGGCGGCACCGGTATCGCCGTCCAATGCGACCACACGGATGATGCGCAGGTGGACGCGGTGTTCGACCGGATCCGCCACGAACACGGACGGCTAGACCTGCTGGTCAACAACGCATGGAGCGGTTACGAAATCTCCCCCGATTCGTCGCTTGCCTTCTGGGAGATCGAATGGCGGCACTGGGATCTGATGTTCACCGGAGGCCTCCGCGCGGCGGCGTATGCATCCCGGCTGGCTGCGCCCATGATGATCGAGGCGGGACGGGGCCTGATCGTCAACATCACTTGGGTACTTGACCGCCCGCACGGTCACGCGTTCTACGAGGTTGTCAAAAACGGGACGAACAAGCTGACCGAGCAGATTGCCGATGACCTGCGCCCGTACGGTGTCGCATGCGTCGCCGTCTCGCCGGGTTTCATGAGGTTGGAACGGATGAACCTCACGCCGGAGGAGGCTGCGATGACGGAGTCGGCGGAGTTCCCGGGCCGCGCAATCGCCGCTCTGGCCGCGGACGACAACGTTCTGGAGAAAACGGGGCAGATCCTCACCACCCCGCGGCTTGCCCGCGAGTACGGCTTCACCGACGTCGACGGCCGTCAGCAGTCGCCCTTCTGGGAGAGGCATTGGGCCGGGACCTGGGGCTAGACGAGCCCTGTCGACGGATGCCATAGGTATACCGGGCGTGGACCACGTCCGGCCGTCCTGGGTCCATAGCCGGCCGCCCCGGCGGCCCGTGCACGGCCCGTTGACGACTGCGCTCGCGCTCGTCCTCCTGACAGGCGCTGGGCTGGCGGTCGTTGGCACCGGCGAAGCCACACTGAGTTAGCGACCGGACAGCCAGCGCCGTCGACAGTCCACGCCAAGTAAGGGTCTTCCCCGATGTCGCGCTGGCATGGTTGTGTCAGATTGGAAGAAGGCGGGTGAATGTCCGCTGGAACGGAGAGGTTCGAATGAACGCCGCGAAGTTGCTGGCCTGGCTGGTCCTGCCGGTAGTTGGCCTGGTGCTCGCCGGGATGCTGGCGATCTGGTTGTTCCATGCAATCCTAGGGCTGCTGTTCTACTTGATCGTCGGCGCGCTGGTGGTCGGCGGTGGCGCGTATCTTTATCACCGCGCGAAGAGAGCAATCGGCTCGGGCGCCGGTGCGCGGCGCCAAATCGACGGGCCGCCAAGGACTCCGGGGCGATAGCCGGCGCCGCCCAAGCTGGGCGACACCGCCAGATCCCTTCCGGGTCCGACCCTCCGGTTGCGCGGCCAAGGCGCCCGGGGGATGGCGCAGGCGTAGCTTCGGCGTTGGCTACGGATACTTCTCCCAGACCGACACATGCGACTCGCTCTCGCCCGTAAACGGGGCTCGGGTCCAGTTGGACCAACGCTGCGTGAGTCGCATCCCAGCCATGCGGGCCATGAGGTCGAACTCGGCCGGCCAGGCGTAGCGGAACGGCATCGAAATGCGCACAGCGCCAGTCTCCCGAAAGTTGATGTGATGGGAGACCAACCTCTGGCTTTCGATGTCGTACTCGTCGATACCGATGTGAGAGTCGCTGGCATCAAAAGGCACGAAGCGTTGTCCGGGCGGCAGCCATCTCAGGCCCGGGACGGACGTTTCCACCACGAAGACGCCGCCGGCAGTCAGGTGATGCGCGGCGTTCCGGAAGCATTGGACCTGAGCGTCCTGCGTGGTCAGGTTCATGATGGCGTTGAAGACCAGGTACACGAGGCTGAAGGAGCCGGCCCCATCCACCTTCGCTGTGGCGATGTCGCCGATGACGACCGGTATTGAAGCGTCATCGCCTCCCGGCTTGGATCGTAACCGGGCGACCATGGCCTCCGACAGGTCGATCCCATGCACGCGGATTCCGCGCGCGGCGAGAGGCAGCGCCACCCGCCCGGTGCCGATGGCAAACTCCAGGGCTGTGCCGCCGTCGGCGAGTTCGGCCAGGAAGTCCACCGCGGGGTCAAGAGTGTCCGGCTCGAACATGGCCGCCGAGTCGAGGTCGTACGTCGAGGCGACTTCCTCGCCAAACCAGTCCTGTGGCATCCTCGCACGCTACTCATCCGGTGCCGAGGCCGGCCAAGGATTTATGGGTTCACTGCGCGGGTGATTGGTATGCGACGGTACCGGTCGTCGCTGCGGTCGCCAGGGCCACAACGGCGCTCTCGAGCGCGATCTCGTAGCTGCATTCGTCGCGATGCTTACTCGACACGGTCTGCCAGGTCGAGCCGTCCGGAGATAGAACGGCGGTGAGCGCGTGGTCAAACTGATCCGGTGGCGAGGGCAGGCCGGCCTGCGTCGCGATCTGCGAGAAGGAGCGGGATCTTGCCTGCGCCTCGTCATCGGCCACGGGTGGCAGCACGATGAGCAGCTTGTTGGCGAGACCGAGACGGCCCAGGCACTGAAGTTCCCACGCCACGCCTTCGGTCCGGCCCAGCACCATGACCACGAACCGGGCCGACGACATCAGGGGTTGGATCTCATCAGCCCATCGGTCGTTCGACAGATAGAACCGCGGTGAGCCTAGCCGGAACTTCCGCCGAACCGGATCGCCGACCGCGATCACCGGGCCGTGCAGCCACAACTGCCACACCAGGATTTCCTCGAACCGCTCCCTCGTCCGGACGAGAACCGCCAACAGCTGGATCGAGGTGAGATTACCGAGGAAGCCACGGCGGGCCGAACGCCGAGTGCGAATGCGCAGGTCGTCATCGAGGAATGACCGGAGGTACAGAATGGGCGGACGCCGATCGAACATGGCCATCTGTTGGGCGGTCGGCATCGCGCGTGCCCGCGCCGCCCGGCCGATCGCCACCGCGGCACTCAACAAGCCAATCGCGACGATCCACTCCCACGTCGCCCGGCCAAACCGTTCATTCGCCTCACCTGGCGGCAGGTTGAGTGTCCGGCGAATGTTCAGCCAGGCAGCGACAACCAGAATCACCGATATCGCCTGAAGCAGCCGGGACGCGAAATCCCAATGAAGCTTGACCACGCGGCGCGTAGATGATGGCAGCGCCGGCTCGGCTGCCGCCGGAACGTCGACGCCGCCGATCGTCCTCGGGCTGTCGGTCAGGATGACCGCCAGGCCCGGTATCACTATCGCGGTCAACGGGACATAGATGAGAAGGACGGCCAGGAGCCATGGTTCGACGACCGAGCCGAGGGCGAAGAGCCCTACGCCGAATGCGAAGAGAACGAGGATGGCCAACCCGGTCAACGCGATCCAGCGCCACACCCGCTTCCACCGGCGCACGGGCGCTGAGTCGGCGGCGAGGAATACAACCGGAATCGTCGCCAGCCATGCGGCAGGAATCGTCACCTCGGCCACCCATTCGCCCAGCGGGCGGTGCAGCTCCATGATCCGTGACAGCGTCGGGGCGTGCAGTCTTCCCGCGGCCTGTAGCGGCAGGCCGACAAAGAGCACGGTGACGAAGACCAGCCCGATCGCCACCGTTGGCCAGGCCACGGCCCGGTCTGCCGATCGAAGCCGCCGCACCAGCCACACCATGGCGCACGCCAGCCCGACGTCCAGCAGCACGAACGGTTCCAACGGGAGACTCCCGCCTGAGGACTGACCGAGGTAACCGCGCACGAGATCCACGACAACGATCACGAAGGCTACCGCCAGCAGTTGCCCGGCGAACGCGCCAAACCCGATGACCTTCCGGCGCCTTGCGACGCCGGAAATATCAGCGTGGCCGACGGTGTCGGTCATCAGGCCTCCCGACGTACAGAGCCAGCCGACCAGCCACGGACACGCGGTCGCGCACCGAGGACTCAGGTCAGGCTACCGGGCTGGCTCACAACGGTCGAGGAATCTGCATCGGTGTCGATCCGGAGCAGCCGGGCTCAGCCGTAACCGGCCGTGCCCCTGGCCCGTCCGGTCACGACCGGATGATGCCGTACCTGTGCTGGATCGTCGCTATCTCGACCGGATCGGCGTTCGCGATAAGGGCGGCGTGCAGCTCGGCGAAGTATTCATCCAGCCCGCCGGGCGTCACCATCAACAGCGCTGTCGCCGGGGCGTCGATGGATCGGAAGGCGTGCGGCACCTTGCGAGGCAGGAAAGCGAACGACCCCTGCCCGGCTTCGAACCGGTCCTCGCCGCATTCCACGTAGAGCGCGCCGCTGAAGATGTACAAGCTCTCGTCCTCCCGGGTGTGGGTATGTTTCGGCGGCCCCTGCTCCACAACTAACTCGATCACGGTCAAGCTACCGCCGGTCGACCGCCCAGATGCCTTGACCTCAGATCCGAGGTCTGCAACGCCCTCGCCGGGTCGAACGACGTACCCACGGGTGACGGGCTCGCCTGGCATCGGCGCCTCCTTCATCTCGTTTGGCACGGCGGTCACATGGTCAGCAGGGAGACTGTCAACGTGGCGAGCGCCGCGACGGCGTAGACGCCGATCGCAATCTTCACCAGCCGGACTTGGTCGCGCTCGCCGCGCGGTAGCCGCGACAGCAGCCAGGCGAACGCCGGAAGCACGAGGACGGCGTGCAAAGTCACCCCGTGGACCCACTTGAGGGAACCAGCCGTGTCGTACGCCGCCTGACGGTTGCCTTCGCGGATAAGTATCTCGCCCTTCGCAATCATCGCGGCGCCGGTGGCGAGTCCGGCAAGAAGGAGGGCGAAACCCGCGCGTATGGCAAGACGCATGCTGGGAGCCGCGTCGATGCGGCCCCGCCACGCGACGACCGCGAGGGCTCCGAGCACGATGATGAGCACGGCGCCGCCTATCGCCAGGCTCATCGCGATGACGGTGTCCAACGGCGTCTCGGTGTTGAAATGGGAGGGCACCTGGCGCCATGCCTGCACGGTGATGCCGGCGACCTCCAGGATGCAGTCGACGGCGAAGATGCCAAGCAGCCAGGCCCGTGCCCGGTCGCCCAGTCTCAGATAGGACGCCACCCAGGTGATGCTGATCAGGCTCAGCCCGAATGAGAGGCCGAACGTGGTCGGTTTACGCCACGACACCGGACCGAACCATGGGCCGCCCCGCAGGGCGAACACACCAAGGTGGAACAGCCCCGACACGATCAGCACGGCGCCGATGAGATAGCACGCGCGCTCGATCGTCCGTGGTCCATTTCTTGTGCGACGTGTTGCGGCCGCGGGTTGCGTGGCGATCTGCTCCGTCATGATGACTCCTGACCTCTGCCGACGGCTGGTTCGCGGGCGCTCACGGTAGCGTTGACCAGGACAGCGATGAGAATCGCGGCCGCGATCAGTAGGCCTGCGGTCGCCGCGGCGGCCACCCGGTAACCGTGCACCAGGGCCTCGGTGTGGCTGCGCACGGGGCCTTGATGTTTGGCCAGGAATGCTGTCGTGGCCCCGGCTGCGATCGTGTTGAGCACGGCGACGCCGATCGAGCCGCCGACCTGCTGGCATGTGTTCACGACGGCCGCCGCGACTCCGGCGTCACGGCGGTCGACGCGTTGGGTGGCGAGGTTGACTGCTGGCACGAACACACAGCCCATACCAAGGCCGAGTATCAGTTCGGCGGGGAGGACCCGCACGGCATAACCGCCCTCGACCGGCAGGCTGGTGAGCAGACCCATCGCGCCGGCGCCCAAGAGGAGGCCGGGCACTATCAGCGCACGCGGCGCCACGCGGGGAAGCAGCCGTGCAGCGATGGCCTGCGAGCTGAGGAACACGGCGCCGGACAAGGGGAGGAACGCAAGACCGGTACTGGTCGGTGAGTAGCCGAGCACGACCTGCAGGTAATAGGTCAGGAACAGGAACAGGGCGAGAAGCCCAGCGACCGCAGTGGCGACGGACACGTACGCGCCAGCACGATTGCGATCGCGCAGGATGCGTAGCGGTAGCAGAGGGTTCTCCACTCGCGATTCCCGCGCCCCGAACAGCACCAGCAGGACGAACGCGCCGCCGAACATGCCGACGGTCCAAGGGGAGCCCCAGCCGGTTGAGGCTGCTCGGCTGCATCCGTAGACCACAGCGACCATGGCCGCCGTGACCAACAGTGCACCCGAGGCATCCAACCGACGACCGCGAGCGCCACGCGCGTCGCTGACCAGCAGCCAACCACCCACCGCCGCCGCCAGCGCGATCGGTATGTTGACGTAAAGGCACCAGCGCCAGCCCAGGTTCTCGGTGAGGACGCCGCCCAGCACCAGGCCGAGCGCGCCGCCGCCGCCGGCGATCGCACCGAAGATGGCAAACGCCTTGGCCCGCTCCCCGATCTCCGTGAATGTGATCGCGAGTGCGGACAAGACGGTAGGTGCCAGGAGCGCCGCGAACGCGCCCTGCGCGGCCCGTGCCAGCAACAGCATCGGAAGGCCGGCGGCCGCGCCGCCCACCGCG
Organism: Actinomycetota bacterium; assembly: GCA_046728155.1. GTDB lineage: Bacteria > Actinomycetota > Actinomycetes > Mycobacteriales > Micromonosporaceae > CAWDLX01. Next base: position 395 of record JBKPDY010000011.1, on the reverse strand, counting down.
GAGGCGGTGGCGAACCCGAGTAGGCCGATGACAAACGCCGTACGGCGCCCTACGAGGTCCGCGATCCGCCCACCAAGCAGGAGCAGCCCGCCGAACGCGAGCGTGTACGCCGTGATCACCCATTGCCGGTCGGCGTCGGAGAATCCGATCGCGGCCTGTGCCGACGGGAGCGCGATATTCATGACGGTCGCGTCCAGAGCGATGATCAGCTGAGCGAGCGACAGAAAGACGAGCGCCAACCAGCGCCGGGAGTCCGTTACCGGCCCGGCGTACGTGGCCTTGATGTCCGATTTCATCGCGCTCTAACCTCCACGTTCTGGAGGATCATCCTCCGGTTGAGTTTCAGCCTAACACGACGCGGAGGATCAGTATCCGGATAACTGCCAGTACCGGAC
>JBKPDY010000010.1:0-26692 GCA_046728155.1 Actinomycetota bacterium | reverse complement strand
CTCGCTGTCGGCTCGGTCATGCCGCCTCGCCTCCGCGCTCGCTCCGCTCCTCGGGCCCAACGGCCCTGCGATGCTCACTCGCTGTCGGCTCGGGTGTCATGCGCGGGCCGAGTCCAGGTCGAGGCCGGCCGCCGCGCAGTCGGCCCGCAACTGCTCCAGCTCCGCCGGGCTCGCGTCGACGAGCGGTGATCGCACCGGACCGGCCGGCAGGCCCATGACATTGAGCGCCGCCTTGGTCAAGATGACGCCCTGCGTGCGGAAGAAGCCGGTGAACACCGGCAGCAGGCTGTAGTGCAGGCGCAGCGCCTCGGCATTGTCACCTCGCTCGAACGCCTCGATCATGGCCTTGGTCTGCCGACCGAACACGTGCGTGGGCACGCCGACGACCCCGACCGCACCGATGCCCAGGTAGGTCAGCGTATTGCTGTCGTCGCCGGAGTAAACGGCCAGCCCGGTGTCCCGAGTGACCCACGCGGTGCCGACGAAGTCCCCCTTGGCGTCCTTCACCGCCACGATCCGCTCGTGTTCGGCGAGGCGTCGGAGCGTCTCGGTGGCGATGGGGGTGCCGGTGCGAACCGGGATGTCGTAGAGCATCACCGGCAGGCCGACGGCGTCGGCGATCGCGGTGAAGTGGCGCACCAGGCCCGCTTGCGGCGGTCGGTTGTAGTACGGCGTCACCGCCAGCACCGCGTCGGCGCCGGCCTTCTCGGCGCTGTGGGCGAGCTCGATCGAGTGCCGGGTGTCGTTGGTACCGGCGCCCGCGATGATGTGGGCGCGATCGCCGACCGCATCGACCACCGCCCGCAGCAGGGTCTCCTTCTCCGCATCGGTCGTCGTGGGCGACTCGCCGGTGGTACCACTGACGACCAGGGCATCGTTGCCCTGCTCGTCGACGAGGTAGGTGGCCAGCCGGGCGGCGCCGTCAACGTCGAGTACGCCGTCCGGGAGAAACGGCGTCACCATGGCGGTGGCGAGTCGACCGAACGGCCGTAGCGGGTCAGCAGCCTTCGTCATGGTGCACCATCCTCCATCCGCGCTGTCGCCTCACAAACAACCTAGCCCCACCCCATGACAGGCTCGCGCCATCTGTCGGCGGCCTGCGTGTGGATCATCGCGACTCCATACACCGCTGCATCTTCGCCACAATGACTTGACTAGACGTCGTCTAGACGCCACTATGACGTCATGGAGTTAACGCCATACCTCGAGGGGCTCCGCCGCGATCTGGCCGCCGCGGCTGCCCCCGGTGGACCGGACATCCAGCGAGCCGCCGACATGCTGGCCGGCTCGCTGGACGCGTCGGCCCGACTCTTTCTGCTCGAAGCGCTATCTGACGCCGCTGCCGAGATCACCTCCCGGCTCGCCCAGGTCCGTGAGGCGGCTGGAAACATCAGCGTGGAAGTCCGGCTGCGCGGCCGCGACGCCCAGCTCGTCGTCTCCGGGCCGACGCCGGCACCCGAAGCAACGGCCCCCGCGCCGGCGGCCGAGGGCGGCGACACGGGCGACCTCGCCCGGATCACCCTGCGCCTACCCGAGCAGCTCAAGGAGACCGTCGAGCGGCTCGCCGCGGCAGAGTCCATCTCCACCAACGCGTGGCTGGTGCGAGCCATCGCACAGATCGTCCGCGGCGGTCCACCGTCTGGCCCAGTCCCACCCGGACGCGGCCGTCTCGGACGCCGGGTCACCGGGTACGCCGAGGCCTGAACCCAGAGGAGCGCATCTCATGCCAGATAACCAGGACGTGTACGAGTTCGCGGCCAGCGGGCCGGTCGACGCCAGCGTCCGGATCGGTGCCGGCGACCTCATCGTCGTCGCCGAGCCGACCCAGACCGTCGTCGTCGAGGTCAGCCCGTACGACGACAGCGACGCCTCACGCTCCGCCGCGGCCAACACGGTCGTCGACTTCAACCGCGGCCGACTGCGGGTCGAGGCCCCCGACGGCGGGACGAGCTGGATCTTCCGGCGGTCCGCCAGGGTCCGGATCGAAATCAGGCTTCCGCAGGATAGCCGGCTGCGAGCGCACAGCGGGTCGGCCGACATCCGCATCGATGGGCGGATCAGCGCTGGCGAGCTTACGACCGGCTCGGGCGACGCGCATGTCGGCACGGCCTCCGGTGACCTGATGATCCGGACTGGCAGTGGCGATGTCCGGACCGACCACGTCGGCGGCGAACTCAAGGTCAGCACCGGCTCGGGCGACGTGTACGTCAACGCCGTCGCCGGTGCTGTGTCGGCGACGACCGGCAGCGGAGATGTCGCCATCGACGACGCGCAGGGCACCGTGAGTGCCCAGACCGCGTCCGGAGATGTCCGCCTCCACACCGTCCGTAGCGGAGAGGTGAGAGTGGTCACCGCCTCCGGGGATGTCTCGGTCGGCGTCCCGGCCGGGACCAGAGTCTGGCTGGATCTCAACACCGTCTCCGGCTCCACCAGCTCCAACCTGGAGATGTCGTCCACCCCTCCGGCCGGCGGTGCACAGGTCAACCTGCGACTGCAGACCGTCAGCGGCGACATCGCGGTCACCCGGGTCAGTGCGCCGCCCGCCCCTCCCCCGCCGCCACCCGCTCCCGCCGCGCCGCCGGGAGTCGCAGAGCCACCCGTACCGTCGGCTGAACCCTCCACAGAGGACTGACGAGGCGCCCGGCGACCGTCAGACGTACAGGGAGGTGAACGGCGCGAACGGCAGGTTACGGACGACCGAGAAGACGGCCCACGCGAGTAGGAACCCGCTGAGGACCTTCGGTCCGATCGTCGGGGTCGGGATCCGTTTGCCACTGACCCGCTTGACCACCCAGGCGGCGTAGAACCAGACCAGGAAGGGCGCCGCGAAGACTGCCGGCGCGTGGTACCTGGCGGCCTGGGAGACGTTACCGTGCATCAGGTAGTAGAAGGCGCGCGTGCCACCGCAGCCGGGACAGTCGAGCCCGGTGGTCAGCTTGACGATGCAGGTCGGCATGTCGTAGGCCCCGCCATCGGTGGGGTTGCTGATCCACACGTACGACGCAGCGCCGAGGAAACACAGGAGTATCGCGGCGGGAGCTCCCCACGACGGCGCCCGCTCGTACAGGCGCAGGACCAGTCCACTCAGGCCGCGCGGCGTCGGGGGCAGGTAGGTCGGCCGCGGGCTCGCGTCCACCTGGATCGGGGCGATCGGCACACCGGAAGCCTGGTCAGACGCATGGTCATGATCGCCGGCCGGGCCGATCGCGTAGGTCACCCCCTTACGGTAACGCCTGGCTCGGCACGCAGGGCCGACCCCAACGCCCGCACCAGGTCACCCTTCTGCGGCCGCGCCACCTCGGGCAGCTCCAGCCATGACGCCATCTCGCCCAGTGCCCGGGCCAGCGCCGGCGCGACGTCCCCGGCGGTGTGCCCGGCTTCCAGCCACGCTCCGGGGACACGCAGGACACCCGCCTGACGGTCGGCCTTCAGATCGACCCGCGCGACGATCTGATCACCGTGCACGAACGGCAGCACGTAATAGCCGTCCACCCGGCGGGCCGCCGGCGTGTAAATGCCGATCCGGTAGCGGAAGCCGAAGAGTCGCTCCGACCGGGTCCGCTCCCACACCAGAGGATCGAATGGACTGACAAAGGTCGAAGCCTTGACCCGGCGGGGCAGCCGGGCATCGCGATGCAGGTACGCCTTGAGCCGCCAGCCATCCACGGTCACCGGCCGAAGGTCACCCGCCTCGACCAGTTCCCCCACGGCCCGACGGGTCGCCACCGCCGACATCCGGAAGTAGTCACGCAACTCCACTTCGGTCGCTACGCCCAGCGCGGCGGCTGCGACGCCGACAAGCTTGCGCATCGCCTCGGGATCCGGCGGCGTCGGCAGATTGACCACCACTGCCGGCAGTACACGTTCCGGCAGGTCGTAGAGGCGGGCGAACGAACTGGTCCGCCGGGCCGCCGTGATCTGTCCACTGTGGAACAGATAGGCGAGGGCGCGCTTGGTGTCGGACCAGTTCCAGCCCCAGTTGTCGCGCTTGGGTACATCGGTCTCGATATCCGCTGCGGTCAGCGGCCCTTTGTGCCGAACCTCGTCGAGAACCCACTCGACCAGCTCCGGCCGCTCCGTGACGATGCTGCGGATCCCGGCCCATGTCTCATGACGAGCCCGGGCCATCCGCCACCGCAGGTACGGCTCAAGCTCAACCCGGGTCAGAGAAGCCTGGTGGACCCAGTATTCCCAGAGGACCCGTGGGGGACGGGAGAACGCTCGATCGAGCAACGCCGTAGGGTACGGGCCCAGTCGGCTGAACAGCGGAAGGTAGTGCGCGCGCTGCAGTACGTTGACGGAGTCGATCTGGATCACCCCGATCCGATCGACGACTCGCCGCAGGTGGCGCATTGTCACCGCGCCGGTCGGCCGCGGGTCGGTGAAACCCTGGGCCGCCAGCGCTATGCGACGAGCCTGCGCGAGCGTCAGCGAGTCGACGTGAGCGCGAGGAGCGAGCGCCGGCGAGCCCCGGAGCTTGCGAACGGTTCTTGACGGTTCGTGAGCGCGAGGAGCGAGCGCCGGCGAGCCCCGGAGCTTGCGAACGGTTCTTGGCGGTTCGTGAGCGCGAGGAGCGAGCGCCAGCGAGCCCCGGAGCTTGCGAACGGTTCTTGGCGGGTCGCCCATGGTTGCGCAGGTTAGCCGCGGGGACCGACACGTTCGTCAGTCGGGCTCGCGACCGGCCCCGCCCGGTTCGGCCGCCCGATCACCGACACCGAGTTGCGCCATTTCACGCGCCGGGCTTTCGACTCCGGCGGCCACGGCCGGCGACGCGTCACCCTCGGGTACCGGACGAAGCTGGCGCACGGGCAGGCCGACGAGGAGCGCGATGCTCACCCACACGTACGAGCTCGCGAAGAACCATGCGATGGGATTGCCCCAGTGGCCGGGGAAGAACCACACCAGACGGCTGCATAGCAGGATATAAGTGACGATCGTGAAGATCAGCAGCCGTCGACGCCGCTGCCGGTCTCGCGACGCCAGGGCGTTGTCGAGCAGGAGGATGATCGCGGGGCCTACCCAGACGAGGTGGTGCACCCACGTGACCGGGCTGATGAGGCAGCCCGCCACGCCGGTGAGCGCGACTCCGGTCAGCTCGTCGCCGGCCGCCTTGGCCCGCCGGGACCGGACGAACCAGATCACGCCGACCACGGCGACCGCAGCCAGCCACAGCGCTCTACTGGGGTCGGCCTCGTGCAACCGGGCCACGGCACCTTCGAGCGACTGGTTGGAGATGAACGCCAGCACGCCGACCCGATCGGTGTTCCAGAGCGCATCCGTCCAGAAGACGAGCGAGGTATCCGGGGAGATGGCCGCCGCGATCAGGGTGGCGACGGCCGCGGTCCCGCTCGCCACGACGGCGGCCCGCCATCGCTTGGTGAAGAGCAGGTACAGGATGAATATGCCTGGGGTGAGCTTGATCGCCGTGGCCAGACCGATGCCGACCCCGGCCCAGAGGCGGTCCTTGCCGACCAGCACGACGAAATCGGCCAGCACGAGGAACAGCAGCAGCATGTTGACCTGGCCGAAGAGGAACGTCTCCCGCAGCGGCTCGAAGATCGTGGCGAAGCAGAGCGCCACCAGAAGGGCGTACCAGCGCACCCAATGTTCCCGGCGGGCGATCGGGTCGACCAGCCAGTAGATGACCATCACCGAGGTCGCGATGCACGCAGCGCAGCTGATGACGATCGCGACCGCCCACGGCGTGATCGCCATCGGCAGCATGGTCAACGCGGCGAACGGTGGATACGTGAAGCCGTATGTGTTGTGCGGCAGCAGGTAGTCGTAGAGCGAACCGCCGTCATGCATCCAGTAGTTGATCGCGCCGTGGTAGACGGACAGGTCGAAGAAACCATGCCGTACGGCGAAGAACAGGTCGAAGGTCAGCGCGGCGGCGCCGAGCGCGATGACGGTAGATATCCGGGCGCGCCGTGACCCCGCTAGGCGGCTCGCGCGTGGCCGGTGGCTCACGGCGTGTGTCACTCGCAACCCTCCCCGTTCGGCGCCTCGGCCAAACCTCGCCTCCTCGCACGCCGTACGCTCGGCCATCATGGCGCTTGGCTATGTCCGGCCCGCGGGCCCAGACGACGCCGTCGAGATCGCACGGATCCAGCTCGCCACCTGGCGGCAGGCCTACCGACGCATTCTCCCTCGCCAGGTGCTGGACGGACTCGATGAGGCGTGGATAACCAGCCGATGGGCGGCCTCGATCGAGAAACCCCCGACGGCTCGCCACCGAGTGCTGGTCGCGGTGGAACAGGCCCAGCAATCGTACCTGGTTGGGTTCGCCGCGTCGGGAGAGGCGGATGAGGCGGCCCTGGCGCCCGACGAGCCGGCCCTCGATCCGGACGTTGCCTCCGTCACCGACCTCCTCGTTGAGCCGCGCTGGGCCCGGCGCGGGCACGGGAGCCGGTTGCTCTCCGCATGCGTGGAGCATTGGCGTGCGGACGCGTTCCGGACCGCTGTCGCCTGGGCGTTCGACGCCGACACCGCGATGAAGGCCTTCCTTGCGTCGGCCGGCTGGGAGCCCGACGGGGCCGTCCGGGCCCTCGACGTGGACGATCTTCTCGTGCCGCAGCTGCGCCTACATACCTCGCTGCACTGAGCTGCCTTCACCGTCGGCTCATCCGAATCGCGTTGGTAGCCTGCCCGGGCAGGACGCCTTCCTACAACCCCAGCAGCGAGTCGATCCCGATGGTGAGCCCGGGCAGCTCGCGGATGTTCCGGATCGCCAGCAGCACTCCGGGCATGAACGAGCTGCGATCGTACGAGTCGTGCCGGATCGTCAGCGTCTCGCCGGTCGTTCCGAAGAGGATCTCCTGGTGTGCCACCAGCCCCGCCGCTCGGATGGCGTGGACCCGGACCCCCTTCACGTCGCTGCCGCGCGCCCCGGCCAACTCGTCCTTGGTAGCGTCGGGCATGGGTCCCAGGCCGGCTTCGGCCCGGGCGGCGGCGACCATCTCGGCCGTACGCTGCGCCGTTCCGCTGGGCGCGTCGACCTTGTTCGGATGGTGCATCTCGATGATCTCGCATGAGTCGAAGTGGCGGGCCGCTCGTTCGGCGAAGGCCATCATGAGAACGGCTCCGATGCCGAAGTTGGGTGCGACCAGGACACCGAGAGTGGGATGGTGGCTGAGCCACTGACGGATGCGATCGTAGCGGGACTCGGTAAAGCCGGTCGTTCCAACCACCGCGTGGATGCCCTGGTCGATGCACCAATGGATGTGGTCCATCACGGAGTCCGGTGAGGTGAAGTCGACCACCACCTCGGCAGCAGCGTCGGCGATGTTGAACAGCCAGTCGCCCTGGTCGACCATCGCCACCAGCTCGAGGTCCTCGGCCTCATCCACGGCTCGGCAGACCTCGACGCCCATTCGCCCTCGTGCCCCGAGCACTCCAACCCGGATCGGCTCGTTGTCAGTCACGATCCTTAACCTAGACCCAAACCGCACCGTGCGAACTGACGACAGGCGTGCTCGGGGGGTTCCCGTACGGGCAGATCGCGCGGCTACGCCGCGATCGCCTCGGTGAAGTCATGGTCGGCGAACGGTCCGACCACGGCGAGCGACATCGGGGCTCCGGCGACCGCGACGGCCACCGCGCGGACCTCCTCCGGCGTGACGGCGTCGATGCGCCCGAGCAGCTCATCCACGGAGAGAACGTCGTCGTACAGCAGCTCCCCTTTGCCCAACCGCGTCATCCGGGAGCCCGTGTCCTCCAGCCCCAGGACCAGAGACCCCTTGTACATGCCCTTACCCCGGGCGACCTCATCGGCGGTCAGTCCGGCATTAGCGACCCGGGTCAGTTCGTCCCGGGTGAGCGCGAGCACCTCGTCAACCTTGCCCGGAGCACAGCCCGCGTACACCCCGAACAGCCCGGCGTCCGCGTACTGACTGGTGAACGAGTAGACCGAGTACGCGAGTCCGCGCTTCTCCCGGATCTCCTGGAACAGCCGCGACGACATACCACCGCCGAACGCGTTGTTGAGCACGCCGAGGGCGAACCTACGCTCGTCGACCCGGGGTATGCCCGCCCCGCCCAGCACCACGTGCGCCTGTTCAGTGTCCTTGTCGTGCAGGTTGAGCCGGCCGGTCCGTGCCCGCGGCGGTGCGGCTGCCCCCCGCCGCGGGGCGGGTTCGTCCGTGCCGGTCAGCTGTCCGGCGCGACCGAACGCCTCCTCCACCAGGCGCACGACCACGGCGTGGTCCAGGTTCCCGGCGGCGGCGACCACAATGGACGGTGCGTCGTACCGCTTCCGGTAGAACGAGAGGATCTGCCGGCGGGTCATCCGGGAGATCGTCTGCGGAGTACCGGAAACGAGGCGGCCCAACGGATGCCCGCCGTAGACGGCCGCACTGAACAGGTCATGCACCTCTTCGTCCGGCTCGTCCTCATGCATGGCGATCTCTTCGAGGATCACGCCGCGCTCGGTCTCCACGTCAGACTCGGCCAGCACCGAGTCGGCGACGAGATCGCAGACGACATCGATCGCCAGCGGCAGATCGGCGTCGAGCACACGGGCGTAGTAGCACGTGTACTCCTTGGTGGTGAACGCGTTCGTTTCGCCGCCGACGGCTTCGATGCTGGCCGAGATGTCCAATGCGGAGCGTCGGCGCGTGCCCTTGAAGAGCAGGTGCTCGAGAAAATGCGAGGCGCCGCCGAGCTGATGGCTCTCGTCCCGGGAGCCGACCCCGACCCAGACCCCGAACGAGACGCTGCGCATCGCCGGGATGGCCTCGGTGAGGATCCGCATCCCGCTGCGCAGAACGGTGCGGCGCACGGTTCCACCCAGCGGGTCATCGGCGAGAGTGGACGTTCTGGCGCGGGTCATGGGCACGCGAGTTCAGCGAGCGCCAGGCTTACCTACGGATCCGCCGACGCCGCTCGCCGCCCTCGCCGTCGCCACGGCCATCACCGCCACGGCCATCACCGCCGCGACCGTCCCGGCCCGGACCGCGGTCGGAGCCACGATCGCCACGATCGCCCCGGTCGCGCGGGCCGCGGTCGCCCCGGTCCCGGCTGGCCGGCCGGTCCACCACCGGGACCTCGGCGCCCTCCGGCCGTACCTTGTCCAGGTAGATCTTGCCGCGGCCGTCGATCTCGGCGATCTCCACCTCGAGCTTGTCCCCGACATTCAGGAAGTCCTCGACCCGCTCGACCCGCTTGCCATCGCCTACCTTCGAGATGTGCAGAAGGCCGTCGCGACCAGGTAGCAACGCGATGAAGGCGCCGAACGCCGCGGTCTTCACGACGGTGCCGAGGAAGCGGTCGCCCACCTTCGGCATGGTCGGGTTGGCGATCGCGTTGATCCGGTCGATCGCCGCCTGCGCGGAGGGACCATCGGTCGCGCCCACATAGATCGTGCCATCGTCCTCGATGGAGATCTCGGCACCAGTCTCATCCTGGATCGCGTTGATGGTCTGCCCCTTCGGGCCGATCACCATGCCGATCTTGTCGACCGGAATCTTCACGGCGGTGACCCGAGGCGCGTACTGCGACATGCCTGCCGGTGACTCGATCGCCTCGGCCATCACGTCGAGGATCGTGAGCCGCGCGTCGAACGCCTGCTGCAGCGCGGCGGCGAGCACGTCGGACGGGATGCCGTCGAGCTTGGTGTCGAGCTGTAGCGCCGTGACGAACTCACGGGTACCGGCGACCTTGAAGTCCATGTCGCCGAAGGCGTCCTCGGCACCGAGGATGTCGGTGATCGAGATGTAGCTGGTCTTGCCGTCCACCTCGTCCGAGATCAGGCCCATCGCGATGCCGGCGACCGGAGCCTTCAGCGGGACCCCCGCGGCCAGCAGTGACATCGTGGACGCGCAGACGGAACCCATCGACGTGGAACCGTTGGAGCCGACCGCCTCGGAGACCTGGCGGATCGCGTACGGGAACTCCTCGCGACTGGGCAGCACGGGGATCAGTGCCCGTTCGGCCAACGCGCCGTGGCCGATCTCCCGCCGTTTGGGCGCTCCGACCCGTCCGGTCTCACCGGTCGAGTACGGCGGGAAGTTATAGTTGTGCATGTATCGCTTCGATTTCGCCAGGCCGAGCGTGTCGAGGGTCTGCTCCATCCGCAGCATGTTCAGCGTGGTCACGCCGAGGATCTGCGTCTCGCCGCGCTCGAACAGCGCCGAACCGTGAACCCGGGGCAGGACGTCGACCTCGGCCGTGAGCGGACGGATGTCGCGCGGGCCACGGCCGTCGATGCGAACCTGGTCGCGCAGCACGCGGGCCCGCACCTCTTTCTTCGTCACCGAGCGGAACGCCGGGCCGATCTCCTTCTCGCGTCCCTCGAACCGAGGGCCGACAAGCTCGAATGCCCTGTCCTTGATGAGATCCAGCGCCTCCTCGCGCTCGGTCTTGCCGGCGATGCGCAATGCCTCGCTGACCTCGTCCCGGACCGCGTTCTCGACCGCCGCGTACACGTCGGCCTCGTACTCCAGGAATACCGGGAACTCGACCGCCGGCTTGGCCGCGACCGCGGCGAGCTCGTCCTGGGCCCGGCACAGCTCACGGATGGCGGGCTTGGCCGCCTCCAGGCCACCGGCGACGACCTCCTCGGTCGGCTTGGGTGCTCCCGCGGCGATGAGCGCGAACGTGTGCTGGGTCGCCTCGGCCTCCACCATCATGATCGCCACATCGCCGTCGGGCAGCACCCGGCCGGCGACGACCATGTCGAACGTCGCCTGTTCCAGCTCCTCGTTGGTGGGGAAAGCGATCCAGGTGCCCTGGATGTAGGCCATCCGGGTGCCGCCGATCGGGCCGCTGAACGGCAGTCCGGAGAGCTTGGTCGACATCGAGGCCGCATTGATGGCGACGACGTCGTAGGCGTGCGACGGGTCCAGCGCGAGCACGGTCTCCACGACCTGGATCTCGTTGCGCAGGCCCTTCACGAACGACGGGCGCAGTGGCCGGTCGATGAGCCGGCAGGTCAGGATCGCGTCCTCGCTCGGCCGCCCCTCGCGCCGGAAGAATGACCCGGGTATGCGCCCGGCCGCGTACATCCGCTCCTCGACGTCGACGGTGAGCGGGAAGAAGTCGAACTGCTCCCGCGGGTGCTTGCTCGCCGTCGTCGCCGACAGGACGACCGTTTCGCCGAGCTGGGCGAGGGCGGAGCCGGCCGCCTGCTTGGCGAGCCGGCCGGTGCTGAATGTGATCTCACGGGTCCCGAACGGACCGTTGTCGATGACGGCGGTGCTGTGGTGCGTGCCGAGTGTCGTCTCGGTCATGTGTTTTGGATCTCCCTAGTTTCGGGTACGCCCGAGGGGAGCATGCGCCGCAGTCGGTCTTCGATCGAAGCCCTCGGGACCCGTACGCGTCGGGTGACGCGGGTCCCGGGAGCCACTACCGAGGACCGACGTGTCGGCGGGTTTTGCCGACCGGCTCCCCGTATCGGCGTACCTGATGATGCGCGGCGTTGATCTCGCCGGCGCGTGGTCACAGGTCACGCGCTGTGTTGACCCGTTGTGACGGATGCAGCACCCCGCACCCGGCCGACAAAGCGCGGCCGTGCGCGAGTCGCTCTCCATCACGTCAACTACCTGCGCAGACCCAGGCGCTCCGCGATGGCGCGGCGGCGCTGGATGTCGGTCTTGGCCAGGTAGGCCAGCAGCCGGCGCCGCTGACCGACCAGGATCAGCAGGCCACGACGGCTGTGGTGGTCATGCTTGTGCAGCTTGAGGTGCTCGGTGAGCTGGTTGATGCGACGCGTCAGCATCGCGATCTGGACTTCGGGTGAACCCGTGTCACCCTCCTTGGTGCCGAACTCGCTGATGATCTGGGCCTTGGTGGCCTGGTCGAGCGCCATGATCTCCCTTTGCGGATCCTGTGGTGTCGCCTCGCACCCGCGGCGTCGTGCAGGCACGCGAAACCTTGCCGGTCACCCGGCGTGGTCAACACTAACAGACCGGTAGCGACGCTCCGAATCGCCCGCCCGCTGTCGTGCAAGCAGGGGTGGCCGTCAGCCGAGAGCGGCGCGGGTCTCGGCCACGTCCTTCTCGATCTGGTCGGCGAGGGCGCCGGCACCGTCGTAGTGGCGCTGCTCGCGCAGGCGTCGGACGAAGTCGAGCGCCAGCCGCTCGCCGTAGAGATCCCCGTCGAAGTCCAGGACGAACGCCTCGACCCGTCGTTCCCGGCCGCTGAAGGTTGGGTTGGTGCCGATGGAGACGGCGGCCCGCGCCGGGGAGTCGCGGAATCGTGTGCCACGTCGGATCAGCCAGGCGGCGTAGACACCGTCGGCGGGGACGGCCAGATGAGGCGCGAGCATCAGGTTGGCGGTCGGGAAGCCGATCTGGTGTCCCCGCTGATCGCCGCGGACAACGACTCCCTCGAGCCGGTGCGGGCGCCCGAGCGCGAGAGCGGCGGCCTCGATGTCGCCGGCATCGACGCACGCCCGGATGTAGGTGGAGGAGACATCGGTGCCGCCCGTCGACACCAGTGGCGCTCCCTCGACGGTGAACCCGAACGTCCGACCCAACCGGTGCAGCAGTGCCACGTCACCGGCGGCCCGGTGCCCGAAGCGGAAGTTCTCGCCGACGACGACGGCGGTCGCATGCAGATGCTCCACCAGCACGTCGTGCGCGAACGTCTCGGCCGACAGGTGCGAGAACTCGACGGTGAACGGGATCACGCAGAGCACGTCGACGCCGAGCCCCTCGATCAGGTCGGCCTTACGGGCGGATTCGGTGAGGATCGCCGGATGCGACCCCGGCCGCACCACCTCGGACGGATGCGGATCGAAGGTGACAACGACCGAGGCGATGCCGTCCTGGCGGGCCCGCTCGACGGTGTGTCCGATGATCTGCTGGTGTCCACGATGGACACCGTCGAACACCCCGATCGTCACGACCGAGTGTCCCCACCCCGGTGGTGCCCCATCGATTCCGCGCCAGCGCTGCACGTCAGCTCCCTTCCCGCGTCACCCGGCGGGGGACAGCACGACCTCGGCCCAGGCCCGGCCGTCCCGCTCGGCCACGATCGCGACGACCCGCGCGTCGGGCCCGAAGACCGCGTACGGACCAGTGATCCCGACGCCCTTTAGCGGTCCCCCGTGCGACAGTACGCGGGCCTCGTCGGCATCGGCGTCACGACGTGTGAAGATCCTCCCGGCCACGTCCTCGAGCGTGATGGTCACCGGGTCGGCCAGCTCGGCGAGCTGCTCCAATGTGGACGCCTCATCGATGCTGAAGGCTCCCACGGCCGTGCGGCGAAGACCGGTGAGGTGCCCGCCCACCCCCAGCGCGTGGCCGAGATCACGGGCGAGCGCGCGCACATAGGTCCCGGACGAGCAGACCACGTCGACCTCCAGATCGAGTACCGACGTGCCATCGGCAGCCATCGCCACGCCGAGCCCCACCTCCTCCAGACGACTGATCGTTACCCGCCGCGCCGCGAGCCGTACCTGCTCGCCCCGCCGCACGCGCGCGTACGAACGAACGCCATCCACCTTGATGGCACTGACCGAACTCGGCACCTGCTCATGTGTCCCGACGAAGGAGGCGACCGCAGTACGTACCGTCGACCCGGTGAGTCGGTCGGCCCCTTTGCGCCCCGTCACCTCGCCCTCGGCGTCGTCGGTGACGGTCGACTGACCCAGGCGAACCGTGGCGCGGTAGGCCTTGTCGCTGCCGACGACGTAGGTGAGCAGGCGGGTCGCCCGCCCGACGCCGACGACCAGCACCCCGGTCGCCAACGGATCCAACGTGCCGGCGTGGCCGACGCGACGGGTACGAGCGAGCCGGCGGACCCGCGACACGACATCGTGCGACGTCATTCCGCCGGGTTTGTCGACCACAACCATCCCGTCCCGGGCCAAACCGATCCACCTCCATGTCGCGGGCCCGCTCACGCCCGCTCCTCGCAGCTCACCGACGAGACATCACAAGCCGGGCACGGGTACGCCGTGGGGTACGTGCTCCCGTGTGCCACCATGCCACAATCGCGGGTTGACTCGATCGTCCCGTCGACCGTTCGAAGGTGGACCATGACCGGCCCGTATCCGACCGACGAACCGCCGCCCGTCCCTGCCGTCGACCCGTGGGAGGGATTGACCGACCCAGAGCCCTGGACGCTGCCTGATCAGGGCGCGGCGGCCCCGCCGGGAAGCGGGCCGACTCCGGCCGGCGCCCAGTACAGCCCCGGTCTGGCGAGCGTTCCCGTGCCGACTCCACCCGCATCGCCGGGATACCCGTACGTGCCGGTCCAGCCGTCGGAGCCGCCCAGGGGCAACGGCCGCATCGTCGCCGTCGTGGTCGGTGTCCTCGTCGTGGTTCTGGTGGCTGCGGGTGTCGTCCTCATCCCGAAACTGCTGTCGGCGAGGAACAACTCCGCAACCCGTTCCAACAGCCCCAGTACCGGCCAGACGAGCCCCAGCCAGACGACGACGCCACCGAGTCCGGACATCTTCGCGGGCACGCCGGCGGTCGATTTCGGCAAGGGCGCCGACGGCATAGTCCTCCCGACCGCCCGGCCGTACAACGGCTTCACCAAGGCCGAGGTCTCGGCCGACCTGGCGATGGTGAAGCAGGCAATGACCGCCGCCCGGCTCGACACGACCATGTTGACCGGCCACGATGCCTCGAAGCTGGTCGGGCTGCTCGCGCCGGACTCCCGGGAGAACGTCATCAAGGACTTCGCGAACAACAACGCGTTCGCCTACGCTACGCGGCTTCAACCGAACACCGAACTCACCGACGATCCGGTCCGGGTGAAGGGGACGTTCACGATCGCCGCGGTCACCGATTCCGGTCTGCCAGCTCTGTCGATCGTGACCAATTTCATCTGGGTCTACCCGATCGTCGCCCACCGGGACGGCGCCGGGGCCAACCTCGTCGTGGTCCGTGACCGGGTTACCTGGATCTTGTACGCCAGCAACCGGGTCCAGCGAAGCTCGGAAGGCCTATGGCTCAAGCACGCGCAGGCGTTCGGCAGCAACATGGACTGCGACCTCATCGACAGCGACCTGGTCGCGCTCGCGCCGGTCTCCATTTCCGAGGCGAAGACCGAGGCCGGCTCGGTCTACGACCTCGACGCAGACTTTGCCAAGGTCCAGTTCGTCTGCTGAGGACGAGGAGGTCGCTCCCGAGATGTGAGCTCGACCCTCATGATCGCCGTTCTCACATCGAAACAACCCCCGGTCGCCGGTTGCAGATCCATCCTCCGGCGAGGCTCTTGATACCGGAACGGCGACCTTGGCGGTGGACCCAGCCGCGGCCAAGACGGGTCCGGTTTCGCCACTACCAGCGGCGGTCCATCGACTGCTGCAGGGCTTGCTTGGCCGTCTCGGGCGTGGGCGGCGCAACGGGCTGGGGCCGTGGCTGTTGCTGCGACTTGGACTTCTCGTTCATGTTCGTGGAACCTTCCACAGTGGTCAGTGCGTGTTTCGTCAGGAAGGGCGAGACCGGGATCGCCGGCCGAGGAAGCGGAAGCCACGTCGCTGGGTGATCGTGGAAAGGCGTCTGGACTGGTGGTCGCACCCGCCGTACCGCCGCGTGTGATCGGGTATGAAGATCGCGGATCGAGCCAGCACGCATCCCGCGGCGGGGAGCTGGCTAGCTGCAGATCCCGCCGCGGCGGCTAAGAATCAGTGCGGTACGCACGCGACCAAACTAACGTTCAGGTCCACGACCTGGCATCGCTTTCCCAGATTCCGGACACCGCACTGTGTCACGAGGCGGTGCCCTGCTGATTCGGCGATAGCGCGCTATCGCGATGCGCTATCGTTTGACCCATGTCGACTCCGTACCTGGCACCCGCGCAACGCCTCGCCGAACTCTTGGAGACCTTGCCGGTGCAAGAGCGCATAGAGATCACCGGGTGGCTGCTGCAGCGCACCGACCCCGGTCTCGCCATCGCTATCGGTCAGCCCGGGCTCAGGCGGCGTGGCCGCGCGCCGGCATTCGAGCGCGAAATCGCCTCGAGCCTTCCGGTCGGCGAGGAAAGCCAACTTGTGACGATCCGGTTGCCCGCGCAGCAGCACGCTCTGCTCCGCTCCTGGTGCAACGAGCACGACTTCACGATGGCCGCAGTCGTCCGCGGGCTCGTCGAGCGCTTCCTGGATCAGCAGGTCCCGCGGCCAGCAGCGGACTAAGCGTTCTCACGTGGATTACCGGGCGAAGAAATGCCAGCCGGCCCACCACCAGAAGCCGAGCACGGCGACCCGCCCGACCGGGACCTTGCCCACCCGGTAGTCCATGACGAATGCGCTGATGTCGCTAAGCGACGGCACCCGGCTGGACTCGCGTCGGGACAGGAGACTCACCGCCGCGAGCGCCATACCGGCGATCACAAACAGGCTGATAATGATGACCTTGCTCATCGGTCGCCTCCGCACTCGCTCCGCTGCTGCCGCCGGGCGGACCTGCGACGCTCACTCGCTGTGGGCTCGCTACTCACCGACGCACCAACCCCCAGAATGCGACCAACCAACCGAAGTAACACGCGGCCCTTGCCAGATAATGGTCAAGGAACGGGTCGGCGAGCAGCGACAGCGTCGGATAGTCCTCAGTGGAGTGTCGGCTGAAGGCGAAGAGCTCCACGGCGGCGAAGACGAGGATGGGAGCGAGCCACAGGGCAGATCCACGCGGTAGGCGCTGCGGCGCCGGCCGCCGACCAGCCCGACCCGTGATGCCGAGCCAGAAGAGGCTCCCGCCGACGGCCAGCACGAGCAGCAGGGCACTTCGCGTGAACGAGCCGAAGAGACCTCCCACGGCGGCAATCAGAGCGAACAAGGGATACCTGACGAGGGGCCGGTCCCATGGCCGCACGTCGTGGGCTACTACCCGCGGCTGATCCATTCCCCTATTGTCACCCGACCAGGGGATCACGCCAGTCTCGCCGACCCCTGCTCATCCCTGATCCTTCACCGGTACGGGCCACAGCCACGGCGCCGCGTCCAGCTGGGATCGGACCGCGGCGAGCACGTCATCCACTTCACCAAAGCCGGTGAATCCCGACGCGAGCCGGTGTCCCCCGCCGCCGAGCGCGACCGCCATGGCGGCGACGTCGGTGGCCCCTTTGCTGCGCAAGGAAACCGTCCACTCACCCTCCGCAGCTGGCTTGATCAGGCAGGCGACATCAGCCTCACTGGTCGTACGAAGGATGTCCATGAAGCTCTCCAGCACGTGCGGGGGCTGACCGTACCGGCTTAGGTCGGCGATGGTCGCGTAGGCGGTGACCAGCCCGCGCCCGCCCCCTGCGGCCGGCTCGAGCTCGGCCCGGTCGAGCACGGTCCCGAGCAGTCGAACCGCGTCGAACGAGCGGGTATCGAACACATGCCGGGCGATCTGAGACGGCTCGGCGCCGGCCTCGACAAGTCGCGTGGCGAGGGCCAGCACCTCCCCGGTGGTCGCGTCGAACCGGAATGAGCCGGTATCGGTAGCGATGGCCACGTAGAAACACGTGGCCATCTCCGCGTCGAGGTCGACACCGAGCTCGTCCAGGAGACGGATCGCCACGACCGCCGTCGCTGCGGCATCCGGGTCCACAAGACGTAGCGAGCCGAAGCCGGTGTAGGAGGCATGGTGGTCCAGCGCTATCCACGTCGGCGCGGCCTGGCAGGCTTCGGTCAAGACGCCCAGTCGACCGGGGCTGGCCGCATCGAAGCTTGCCGCGAGCTCTGGGTGCCGTGGCGCGATGTCCGGCGGCACCAACAGGTCGAGACCGGGCAGGAACTGGAACGTCTCGACCACGGCGTAGGGTTCCGGAAAGCTCCCGCGGACGTTGCTGAAGCCCAGGGCGCGCAGGCCCAAGCCGAACCCCAGCATGCTCCCGAGTGCGTCACCATCGGGGTTGACGTGGCAGCATAGCAGGATCGGCGCGTCGCGCGGCAGCTGCATCACCACCTTCGCCGCCGCGGCGAGTGAACTGTCCAATGTAGACTCGGCCGTGAACGCCGGCACCGACGTCGTCACCGGCGCTTGCCCACGTCGTTGGGCGAAGGCGCGGCGTTGGAGGAAGGTGCAGCGTGGGAGGAACGCACAGCGTTGTAGGACGGCACGGGATCGAAGGACGGCAGAGCGTCCAATGAGGACATGTCGGCATCGTCCTCCGCCTCGCTGTCGCTGTCCACATCGGCCACCCGGTACGGCTGGGCGTCACCCGCGTAGGTTGCCCCGGCGGCCAGCTCGTGCACCTTCGCATCGGAGGCGCGGGCGACGGCCAAGAGTTCGTCGATGTGCTTGACCTGGTCCTGGACATCGTCGTGGACGAACGTCAGCGTCGGTGAGTGCTTAAGGCCCAGGGCTCGGCCGACTGTGCTGCGCATGAGCCCCTTCGCGCTCTCCAGTGCAGCGGCGGTTGCGGTCTGGGCGGCTTGGTCACCGAGAACCGTATAGAAGACGGTGGCGTCGCGTAGATCCGCGGTGATCCGCGAGTCGGTGATGGTGATCATGCCGAGTCGGGGGTCCTTGATATGGCTCCGGACAACCTCTGCGACGAGTTCCCTGATCCGCTCGGCGTGCCGGCGGACCTTAGCCGGATCTGTCATTTCCTCCACCTCCGCGAGTGTTACGAGGGGCAGCCCGACGACCTTGACACTACTCCGGGCCGCACATCGATCCTGGGCCAGTCGAGGTCCTCGCGAAGTCGTGAGTGCAACAGCGACTTCGCGCTGTGACTAGTCGTCCTCTCCGAAAAGGCGTCGGCGCGCGGAGAGGAACTCCACCTCGGGCCGGCCGACGACCAACTTCTCACACGAGTCCAGCACCTCGTTGACGTGCGCGGCGTCCGGGGCTATGACCGCGACGCCGATCTGCGCCCGCCGGTACAGGTCCATCAGGCCGACCTCGGCCACCGACACCTCGAACCGACGCAGAGCCGCGACGATCGGCCGGACATACGAACGCTTGGCCTTCAGCGACCGGGAGTCCCCCGGCAACAGCAGGTCGTACACGGCGGTCCCGGCGTACACGAAGGTCAAGGGTAATGGCCCGCCCCCACCGGCGGGCCCGGCCTGTGCCACGCTGGCGCCGATGGCCATGTACGCACTGCTCCTGCGGCCGTCGGCCAACCGGGTCTACGCCGACGCCGCCGTCGACCTCGCCATCGCCGAGCTCTCGGTCTTCGACCGTGTGCTCACCGGACGCCTGGCCGACCTGGCGCCGGTCGCCATCGCCGGCGTGCCGTACATCGGCTTCACCGCGGACCTCGGAGCCGTCGATCTCGCGTACCTGGCCAACGCCTCGACCGCGTACGCCCTCTTCGAACGTGTCGACCGCCTGCTACTACCGGTCCCGATGGCTCGACTCGACCAGTTCGACGACGACCTCGTCACGATCCCCAAGTACGCCGGTAAGACCAACGAGCAGTTCACCAAGCTGCTCCTCAACGTAACGGTGCTCTCCTCGGCCGCGGCCGGCGAGATGCTCGAGCGGAAGCTTCGCGTGTTCGACCCTCTCTGCGGCCGCGGGACGACACTCAACCAGGCGTTGACCTACGGGTACGACGCAGCCGGGATGGATCTGGACGGCAAGGACTTCGACGCGTACGCCGGCTATATCCGGACCTACCTCAAGCGCAAGCGGCTCAAGCACAACGCCGAGTCAGGCCCGGTCCGGCGCGACCGGCGGGTCGTCGGCCGGCGGCTTCGGGTCAGCCTCTCCGCCGCGAAGCCACGGGGCGACCCGCTCGACCTCGATGTCGTGCACGCTGACGCCACCGCCGCCGGGGAATTCTTCAGACCAGGCAGCTTCGACGCCATCGTCACCGACGCCCCGTACGGCGTCCACCATGGATCCCGGACCGTCGCCGCCGGACTGCGCCGGAGTCCGGTCGATCTTCTCGCCACGGCGGTACCGGCCTGGACCCCGTTGCTGCGATCCGGCGGCGCGATGGGAATCGCGGTGAACGTCCTGGTCGCCAGTCGGCGGGACGTGGCCGCAGTGCTCGCCGCGGCGGGTCTTGAGGTGCTCGAGAACGGGCCGTACGGACGGTTCCGGCACCGGGTCGATCAGGCGATCGTCCGCGACATCGTCATCGCGCGTAAGCCTGTCGCTACCGCGTAGTAGGGGCACCCTACTTGCCCGCAAAGGCCAATAGGGTGCCCCTGCTTGCAACTTACGCGCGGGGCTTCTCCCGCATCTCGAACGTCTCGATGATGTCGCCGACCTTGACGTCGTTGAAGCTGCCCAAGGTGAGACCGCACTCGAAGCCCTCGCGGACCTCGGTCGCGTCGTCCTTGAACCGTCGCAGCGACGTGATCGAGAGGTTCTCCGCCGCGACTGCGCCGTCGCGCAGCAGACGCGCCCGGGCGTTTCGCCGGATGACGCCGGACCGCACGATGCAGCCCGGGATGTTGCCGAGCTTCGACGAGCGGAAGACCTCTCGCACCTCCGCGGTACCGAGCTCGACCTCCTCGAACTCCGGCTTGAGCATCCCCTTGAGGGCCGCCTCCACCTCTTCGATGGCCTGGTAGATGACCGTGTAGTACCGGATCTCCACACCCTCGCGGTCGGCGTAGTCGCGCACCTTGCCTTCGGCCCTTACGTTGAACCCGATAATGATCGCGTCCGACGCCTTGGCCAGGTTGACATCGTCCTGGGTGACGCCACCGACACCGCGGTGGATGATCTTGAGGCTCACCTCGTCGGAGACGTCGATCTTGACGAGAGCATCCTCGAGGGCCTCCACCGAACCCGAGACGTCGCCCTTGAGGATGAGGGTGAGCGAGGTGCGCTCGCCTTCCTTGATCCGCTCGAGCAGGTTCTCCAGTGTGACCCGACCGCCGCGGTTGGCGATCTGGGCCGCCCGCTCCCGGGCCTGCCGTTGCTCGGCGATCTGCCGGGCGATCCGGTCCTCACCAACGGCGAGGAATGTGTCGCCGGCCCCGGGTACCGCGGTCAGACCGAGCACCTGGACCGGCCGGGCCGGACCGGCGCTCGGCACCTGCTTGCCGTACTCGTCGAGCATGGCCCGGACCCGCCCGTGCGCGTCGCCGGAGACGATCGAATCACCGACATTCAGCGTGCCCCGGTTGACCAGCACCGTCGCGACCGGACCGCGGCCGCGGTCGAGATGGGCCTCGATCGCGATGCCCTGACCCGGACCGTCGATCGGAGCGCGCAGGTCGAGCGCGGCGTCGGCGGTCAGCAGGACGGCCTCGAGCAGCCCGTCAATGTTGATACGGCTCTTCGCGGAGATGTCGATGAACATGGTGTCACCGCCGTACTCCTCCGCGACCAGTCCGTACTCCGTGAGCTGCTGGCGCACCTTGGCCGGGTTGGCGTCCTCCTTGTCGATCTTGTTGACCGCCACCACGATCGGCACGTCGGCCGCCTTGGCGTGGTTGAGCGCCTCGATCGTCTGGGGCATGACACCGTCGTCGGCCGCGACGACCAGGACGACGATGTCGGTCGCCTGGGCACCGCGGGCCCGCATCGCCGTGAACGCCTCATGGCCCGGAGTGTCGATGAAGGTGATCGCCCGGTCCGCGCTCTCGTGGTCCACGTGCACCTGGTACGCGCCGATGTGCTGGGTGATACCGCCGGCCTCCCGGTCGACCATGTTGGTCTGCCGGATCGCGTCGAGCAGCTTGGTCTTGCCGTGGTCGACGTGGCCCATGACGGTCACGATCGGGGCCCGGGTGACCAGGCGCTCCTCGTCGATGGCCTCGTCCAGGTCGATGTCGAACCGGGCCAGCAACTCCCGGTCCTCCTCCTCCGGACTGACGATCTGGACGTCGAAACCGAGGTGCTCACCGAGCAGCAGCAGCGTGTCATCCGTGCACGACTGCGTGGCCGTGACCATCTCGCCCAGGCCGAACATCTCCTGGACGAGCGAGCCCGGATTCGCGTTGATCTTGTCAGCGAAGTCGGAGAGCGATGCGCCCCGGGGCAGCTTGACAACCTGGCCTTGACCGCGTGGAGCCCCCGAGCTCATCGTCGGAGCGGAGAGGTTATCGAACTCCTGCCGCTTCTGTCGCTTCGACTTGCGGCCCTTGGGCTTACCACCGCCTCGGCCGAAGGCACCGCCGGCACCGCCAGGGCGACCTCTTCCGCCGGGGCCACCACCGGGGCGACCAGGGGCCGCACCGGCTCCGGAACCTCCGGGACCGCCACCCGGGCCGCCGCGGTAGCCGGCTCCGCCGCCACCAGGAGCTCCGCGGTAGCCGGTACCGGCAGCGCCGCCACCTGGGCCGCGGTAACCGGCTCCCGGGCCGCCCGGTCCGCCCGCGGGCCGACCGGCGACGCCGGGGCCACCCCGGAATGCACCGGGAACGCCAGGACCAGCCGGACCCAACGGACGCGTGGGCCGGTCACCTGGCCGGCCGGGACGCTGGGTGGGCATCTGCGACGGGTTCGGCCGGGGTCCGCCGATCGAAGCCGGGTTCGGTCGGGGGGGCATCGAAGCCGGATTGGGCCGCGGCATCCCGCCCGCGGTCGGGCGTGCGCCCGGGCCGGCCACACGAGCGCCCTGGCTGAAGCCGAACGGGTTGTTGCCGCCCGGACGGGTCGGACGCGCTCCGGGTGTGCCAGGTCCTGCGGGGCGTGGGCCGGCAGGAGCCGGTCGCGGGGCGTCCGGAGTCGGAACGGCTCGTGGCACGGCCGGCCGCGGAGGTGCCGTGCCGCCGCGCTGCTGCGCCGCCAGAACTGCCGCTTCCTGCTCCGCCTTGAGTTGAGCCGCCCGGACCTCCGCGGCGGCGACCTCGATGTCGTGGGCGCTCGTCGGCTTCGCCGCCGCCGGGGAGGCGGCCTTCTTTGCCGCTTTCCTGGGCGGGGCCGGCCGGGCTGCTGACCGTCCGTTTCCGGTCGGCGCGGCCGCGGGCGCCGGCGCCGTTGCGGGTGCCGCCGTCGCCACGGCGGCTTCCATGGTCGCGCGCAGCCGTCGGGCGACGGGAGCCTCGATCGTGCTCGACGCGGACTTCACGTACTCGCCCATCTCCTGAAGTTTGGCGAGCACGATCTTGCTTTCGACGCCGAGCTCCTTCGCGAGCTCATGTACGCGGGGCTTGCCTGCCACTGCACTCCTCATCCCGAGGCCGGCGGCTTCCCCGCTCGACCTCACTTGTGCACTTGAAGCCTGATCATTTCGGCGACTTCATCGGGTGCTCATGTTGGTCGTCCTACCTTGCGTGTCCGGGTGGGCGTACCCACCACCGGCGGCTCCCCGGCGTCTGGAGTCCAACCGCCGGGGCTTGAGCTACCAGGGTCGTCACCGCGTCCGGCGACGAACTCACTGAGCGGACCGGTGTCGATGACGCCGGAGACTCGCAGCGCGGGCCCGAAGGCTCGTCGCCGTTCCGCCTTCGCGAGGCAGGTCGGATCGGGGTGGATGTGCGCCCCCCGGCCGTGTCGTCGACGTTTCGGGTCGGGTACCACGAAGAACACCACCGCACCGGCATCCCGGCCCGACGGCTCCCTGGCGAGCCCGTCCGTGGCGCCGCCGACAGCGACGACCCGTAGCAACTCGGAGGATGGTGCGCGACTCCGGCAACCCACACACGTGCGCACCGGGGACGCGCGACCCACCACTGAGAGAGTCTACCCTGCGCAGCCGCTAAACGCTCCGGCGGCGCTGGCGGCAGCTACCGCCGGCCCTGGCGATGGTCAGCTCGTGGCCGCGCTCTCCGCGATCTCGGAATCGCCGCCAGGATCGGCCGTCGCGACCGGCCGTGCGTCGTCCGCGGCGGCCTCGGTGTCCGGCCGGATGTCGATCCGCCAACCGGTGAGCCGGGCGGCCAGCCGAGCGTTCTGCCCCTCCCGGCCGATGGCGAGGGATAGCTGGAAGTCGGGGACGGTCACCCGGGCCGCCCGGTTGGCGAGGTCGACGACCTCGACCCGCAGCGCCTTCGCCGGCGAGAGGGCGTAGCCGACGAATGTGGCCGGGTCGTCGGACCAGTCGATGATGTCGATCTTTTCTCCGTGCAGCTCACTCATCACCGCCCGGACGCGCGAGCCCATCGGTCCGATGCACGCGCCCTTGGCATTGACCCCCGTCGTAGTGGAGCGGACCGCAATCTTCGTCCGGTGGCCGGCCTCTCGCGCGATCGCGGCGATCTCGACGGTACCGTCGGCGATCTCGGGCACCTCGAGAGCAAAGAGCTTCTTCACCAGGCTCGGGTGCGAACGTGAGAGCGTGACCTGAGGGCCGCGGAAGCCCTTGGCGACGTGGACGACCACGCACTTGATCCGCTGACCGTGCTCGTACACCTCGCCCGGCACCTGCTCGGAGGCGGGCAGCATCGCCTCGAGCTTGCCGAGGTCGACGCTGACGATCCCCTTCTCCGAGCGCGTGTCGTGGGCTTGGATCACCCCCGTCACCAGATCACCGTCGCGACCGACGTACTCGCCGTAGTGGACCTCGTCGGTGGCCTCCCGGAGCCGCTGCAGAATGACCTGCTTCGCCGTCATCGCGGCGATACGACCGAAATCGTGTGGCGTGTCGTCCCACTCCTGAATGGGCGCCCCGGCCTCGTCCACTTCCTGCGCGTACACGGTGGCCACCCCGGTGCGCCGATCGATCTCGACGCGCGCGTGGGGATGTGAACCTTCGGTATGCCGGTACGCGGTGAGCAGTGCCGTCTCGATCGCGGCGAGGATCGTCTCGACCGGAATCTCCCGCTCCTGCGCCAACGCGCGGAGGGCTGCGAGATCGATGTTCACGCCTCGTCCTCCTCTGATGTGTCAGCCCCCTCGGTCGCGGTTCGGTACGCAAACTCCACCTGCACCCGGCCGGCTCCCACCGCGTCGAAGTGGACGAACCCGGTCGCTTCGAAGGTCACGCCGGCCGCATCGGCCGCGCTGACTCGGTCGGTGATGCGGCGTCCCCCCGCCCGTACCGTCACGAGGCGTCCCACATTGCGTCGCCAATGCCGAGGCAGGGTGAGCGGCCGATCCACGCCGGGAGAGCTGACCTCGAGCACGTAGGAACCCGGTGTGAGCTCACTGCCCCGCTGCTCCGCCCGGTCGAGCGCGGTCGAGATGTCGCGCGAGACATCGCTCAGCTGGTCGTGGCCGACACCGGCGTCCCCGTCCACGGTTACGCGCACGACCAGTCGGCGCCCGGCCGGACTGACCGTCAGGCCGTCCAGATCGAGCTCCGCCGCGCTCACGACCGGCTCGACCAGCTCGTAAAACCGGACGCGCAGGGCGCGAAGGTCGACCCGCGGCTCCTCGGAGACAGGACGGAAGGACCGCCGGGCGGTGCGGGCGGGTGCACCCCGGTCCCGTTGCGCCATGCCCTACCTCCCGGTGGGTCGTCGCTCTATTCAGGTCCTCGTGTCACGAACAGTGAGATACATCACATTGGTACGCCAAGGGCCGCGCGACCTCACGACCGTGCGGCTTGACCGAAGCGTAACGCGCCGTTACCTTTTTTCGCCCATACCTGCTGCGGACACGCGTGCCAGGGCGGTCGGGGTTACTCCGCTAGGGGGGCCCGACGCGTTGCTACGTCGGCGGAGTGGTGACCTGGCAGGATGTCGGCGTGCAGACTCGCGCCCGAGGACTGACAAGCCGACGTTCCCTCCTTCGTGGTGCATTGGCGGCGGCCGGCATCGGCTTGGTCGGGACGGCCGGGCTCTCCGGATGCGATCTGTTTCGGCCCGGTCCGGCAGGTTCGGGGCCAGGCCCGGCGCTGGACGGCCTGCTGGTGCACACGGTTGCGCTGGGTCACCAGTACGACGACATGATCGCCGCCCTGCCCGAGCTATCCGTGGCGCTGACTCCACTCCGCGACGCCCATCGTGCGCACGCGCAGGCACTGGCTGCGGCGATCGGAACCCTCGTGCCCTCGCCGGAGCCGAGCCAGGTCGCCACACCAACCGACCGCCGGTCCGCGTTGGCCGCCCTCGCGGCGGCCGAGAAAGCGGCACAAGCCGAATCACTGGCGGCCTGTCTGACCGCCAGTCCCCGCCTCGCGCCGTTGCTGGGGTCGATCACCGCCGCCCGGGCGAGCCACCGCGAGGTGCTCGGATGAGCCCCTCCGACGCCTCCGCGCTCGGTCGCGCGCTCGCCGCCGAGTACGCCGCGATCTTCGGCTACGGCGTGGCCGGGGCGCATCTCGCCGGAGACGACCAGATCACAGCGCGGCAGGCCGAGAGCGCTCACCGGGCCAGGCGCGATGCCCTGCTCGTGCGGCTGACGACCAGCAACGCCGCGCCACCGCCGGCCGATCCCGCGTACGCCCTACCTTTCCCGGTAACTGATCGGCCGAGTGCGCTCAAGCTAGCCACCCAGCTCGAGGACGCGTCCGCCCGTGTCTGGCACGCGGCCCTCGCAGCAACGACCGGCGACGACCGGAGCATGGCCGCCAACGCGCTGGTCGACTGCGCGGTTCGGGCGACGCGGTGGCGGCGTATCGCCGGCGTCATGCCGGCGACGCTGACGTTCCCAGGCACGGCCACCTGAACGCGGCGATCTTCAGCAGGTGATCGCGGCTCGAAACCGTGCCACCGCGGCATCCGCCATCTCCGCGGTCATGGCCGCCGTGGCCGGCAGTGTCGCGATTGGACTGTAGTGACGAACTGCGGCGAGCACAGGCGGCACCGCGGGCCGGCGGCACCGTAGTACGCGACCATCGCGATGCGGGGAGCCGGAACCCTGACCCGCTCCCGCCTGCCCGTCAAGAGACGCCTGTGACGTGACCAGGGCAGGGCCGGAAGAATGGCCCCGTGTCTCCCGATGCGCCGAATGCCCGGTGGCAGGTCGCCCTGCGCGTTTCCGAGGCCGTGCGGGAGCGGTACGGCGCACATGTGCAG